>JASHWA010000426.1 GCA_030044325.1 Bryobacteraceae bacterium | reverse complement strand
AGCGGGAGAATTGCTGCGACGATATGGTGCTCGCCGCCAACGCCGATCCGCTGGTCTATGCGAGCGCGCTCGTGTCGGTCGAGCGCAATCGCGGCGCGCTCGCGCCGGCCTTGGCCGCCACCGACGGCGACCTCGTGCGCCGCGTCCGCCGCGTGCTGCGCCAGCCCGAAACCCGTAATTCAGGCCTGCCGCTGATTTCCGCGGCCATGGTCCTGATCGCGCTGGCCGTCGGATTCGCGAACGCGCAAGCGCCGGCGCAGAACGCCGCAATTCCGCCCGTCTATGAGAGGTGGCTCGACGAAGACGTCGTGTATATCATCACCGACGCGGAGCGAAAGCAGTTCCAGTCGCTTTCAACCGACGCCGAGCGCGAGAAGTTCATCGAAGATTTCTGGCTGCGGCGCGATCCGACGCCGGGAACTCCGGAGAACGAGTTCAAAGAGGAGCACTATCGCCGCATCGCGTTTGCGAACAACCGGTTCAAGTCGCCGACGCTCCCGGGGTGGAAAACCGATCGCGGGATGATTTACATCAAGTACGGGCCGCCGGACGAGATCGAATCGCACCCGTCGGGAGGGGCCTACCAACGGCCGGCGGAGGGCGGTGGCGGGACGGCGAATACGGTTCCGTTCGAGCAGTGGAGATACAAGCTCATCGAAGGGGTGGGGACGAACATCATCATCGAATTTGTCGATCCGCAGAGAAACGGCGAGTATCGGATGACCACCGACCCGCACGCCAAAGAGGAAGTGAAGGCGGCAGCTCCGTCCGGCCTGAAGATCAGGGCCACCGTCAGCGCTCCCGGCAAGGTGACCGTTTCGATTCCGCTCGACTACGCCGGCGATGTGGCCGTTTCGGCTCGTGCGACCAACAGTGCGGGATTCGCGGCTGCGTGGTTCGATCAATCCGTGCCGAAACCCGCCCGGACGACGCTGGTGCGGGAGATGAATCTGGCGCCGGGATGGTACACGATCCTGGTGACCGTGAAGGAAATGAAGACGGGCGCGACGAATTCGGACACGGCAAGCGTAGAGGTGAAATAGATCACGCCGCCAGCGGGTCGATCCAGCGCAGGTTCGGAAACCGGCTGAAATCGCGATCGGTGGACGCCAGCACCGCGCCGTTCTCGATCGCCAACGCCGCGAGCACGGCATCGCTCACCATGGGGCCGGTGGCGCGCTGGCCCCTCACCAGTGACTCGAGCAGTTCAGCGTGCCGCGGGCCGGGATTCAAGACGACCACGCCAGGCTGCTTTAGCCAATCATGAACAGCCGCGAACGCCTCTTGGGGACGTCCCGGCGTGGGCCACACCCGCGCATCGGTCGTAAGCCGGAGGAACGCCCAAATGGATGTCCACGGCAAGCCGATCGGCTCATCGCCCGCCATCGCGCGCTGCAGCCACGCCGACGCTACCCGGTATTGGGGGGCTTGAGCGTTGTATGCGTAGATCAGAATGTTGGCGTCGAGCACGATCATCGATGCCAGGGGCCTTCGGCGTATTCGATCAACTGTTCGATCTTGTCGTAGTTCAGTCCGGGGCGATATCCCAGGTTCATCGCCCGGATCTTGAATGGTTTCCGCCGCGGCTTGGGCTTTTCGAGAAGCGCGGCTCGAAGAAGATCGTTAATTGTCTCCTTAAACGATGCCCCGCGCGCGCGGCTTTCCCGCTTCACCCGCTGGATGACGTCGTCGTCGAGCGTTACCGTCGTCCGGATGCTCATGATGCCTTCAGATTAGCATCATCCGCATCATTTCTTCTCTTTCGAGCCGATAATCCGGTTGGCGAAATAATTGGTCACTTTCGCCTCATTCCGCGCGACTTCGTAGTACGCCGCCTTCAAAAGCTGGTCCTTGCGGTTGAGGAGGGTTTCGCGGATGGTCTGCTGGACCTTGGGATCGCTCAGATCGCGCTGCCCGGCCGGCTCGCGCGTGATGACTTTCAGAATCCGGTAGCCTTCGGCGGTGCGCAAAACCCCGGTAATTTCCCCCGGGCGCAGCGTGAGAATCGTCTTGCGCAATTCCGCATTGGCTTTATCGAGCGCGGATTCCGGAATGAAGCCCAGGTCGCCTCCGTTCTGCGACGAATTCGGGTCCTCGGAATAATTCTGCGCGATCGAGGAGAAATCGTCGCCCATCCTCAGGCGCTGATACAGGCTGTCGATCTTCTTGCGAGCCTCCTCGTCATCCTGCGCCTTATCGTTTTTGAGATTCCGCACGTTCGGATCGGGGCTGGGCGTCACCAGGATCTGCGCCATGTGGATCTGGGGCTCGGCCAGGTTGAAGCTGGCTTTATTGGAGTTGTAAAAGTCGGCGATGTCCTTGTCGCTGATGCTGATTTGCGAGGTGATCTCCTTGTTGAACAGCTTGGCGACGCTCAGATCGCGGCGAAGCTGGGCTTTGAGATCGTCGACGGTGAGTTTGCGCGCGTTGAGCTGCTTCTGGAATTCCTCCTGGGTGTAGGGGGCTTTGAGCTCGTTGTATTTCTGATCGACGTCAGCGTCGGTAGCCATGAGGCCCTCTTTTTCCGCGCGCTGAAGCATGATTTCGCCGTCGATCAGCGTTCGGAGCACTTCCAGCTTCTGGCTCTGCATCTGATCCTCGCTGGTGTGCTCGTTGGTATTGGTCGGAAATTGGGATAGATATTGTTTTTCGAGGTCGGCGTAGGTGATGGCGCGGCCGTTCACCATCGCGGCGACATTGGCGGGAACCGAGCGGCTGCACGCCGCCAAAACAAAAAAAGCGAGGATTGCGGTAAACGTTCGCTGCATTGGGGAATAATCATTTTACAGCATGGCCGGAAATGCGAGTCCGAGAGGGAGCGGTCAACGCACGATTCGGGCACTACCAGGAAGCCGGCGTGGAATGGAGCGTTTTCTCCGAAGCGGAGTGACCGATGCGAGCGTCGCGACAGGCCGCGGAGCTAGGATCGCGGCCGCTTATGCACACGCACAATCAGAGCATCCTGCGTCCGACTCAACACAACGCGGCCGAGATTGCAGCTCAGGCATTCATCCCCTCGCGACTGAAACCACAATGCCATCTCATAAAAATCCAGCGAGTTGACCGCATCGCTGTCCGGCTCCCAATACGTCTGAAAATTCGGATTCAGTCGTTCATAGTGAAATGCGGTCGGCTCGCGGATCAGGCTCCAGGCGGCTGCCCGCGAGAGCCGCACGAGCGGGTTCGCGAGCTGATCGAAAAGCCGGCGCGCCGGTATCGCCGCTTTCGTCAGTTTTCCGACTATTCCGAAGTCGGAGTACGGCCGGACGTCATATCCGTCCGCCGCCCAGGTAGCGCAGTGCCACGCCGGCCCAAGAAAAAGGACGCCCCCGTCCCTTACGACACGGCGGGCCTCACTTAGAGCAGCCTCCGGATTGGTAACGTGCTCCAGCACCCAGATCGACCACGCGGCGTCAAATGTATTGTCGTCAAATGGCAGCGCGGTGGCGGAGCCCAGGATGAAACGCTTGTGATAATAATGCGCCACCGAAGGCGAGATATCCAAACCGGTATAATCCTCGGCGACATCCTGCAAATAGCCCTGACCCGAGCCTATGTCGAGGACTCTCTTATCCGCCAGGCGGAAATCTCTGGCGAAATCGGCAACATGCTCTTTTATATGGAAGTCTTTCGCCCCCTCGAGGGCAGTCTTGGCGTATTTCTGTTCTTGCGGCGAAATGGCGACGCTCTTTTTCAGATCATACGCGGTGGCGTAGAATGCGCGCGCCTTCGCCGCCTCGTCCGGCGGCACCGGCCGATCGGTGTCATACGGAAAATGTGTCACCACGAGAATACCGGCGACGATGAGTAAGAAAGAAACTGCCTGACCCACGAATAAAACAAATTCCTTGACGAGATTTTTCATGGGAATCGAGCAGTCCTCAGTATAAGGCAATGTCCACAGAAGGCAGGCAGCAGGATGCGGTCCGAGTCCGAGTGAATTCCGCGCTTCTCCTTGCCGCCGGTGCAGACTCCGCCGCCCCGGCTTGCGCCCGCCGCTTGCCAGAAAGGGACGCTCGGGCGGTCACTGCCATCCGCCTCCCAGGGCCTTATAAAGCTGCACCACGCTCACAAGTTCCGAGTAGCGGATCTGCTCAAGCGACAGCTCGGCCGAAAGCAGGTCGCGGTCCGCATCGAGGGCGTTGAGTTGCGTGTCCACGCCACCCTGGTAACGGGAGTAGGCGAGGCGCTTGCGATCCTCGAGAGCGATCACTAATTTTTGTTGTTCGACGCGGCTTTCGTGCGTGCGCTGGTGCGCAATCAACGCGTCGGAAACTTCCTCGAAAGCCGTGCTGATGGATTTTTCATAGGCGATCTGTGCGTCTTCGCGCTGGGCTTGGGCCAGCCTCACGTTATTCCGGATGCGTCCCGCGGTGAAAATCGGCTGCGTGATCTGCGGCACGAAGCTCCAGGCGGCGCTGGGGCCGGAGAACAGTTGCGCGAGATTGGAACTCTGTCCGCCAATCGAGCCGGTCAGGCTGATCTGCGGGAAGTACGCTGCCCTGGCTACCCCGATGTTGGCATTGGCGGCGATCATGGCCTCCTCGGCGGCGCGGATATCAGGACGGCGCTCGAGCAGCGCCGAGGGAAGGCCCGCGGGCACTTCGGGCGCGAAAGTGTCCGCGTCGAAGCGCTGAGCGCGCCGAATCTCGCCGGGGGATTTCCCCAGCAGCAGGGAGACCTGGTCCTCGGTCTGTTCGATCTGTTGCTTGAGTTGGGGAATGCTCTCGGCCGCGGTGTCGACGAGCTGCTCGGCCTGGCGCACGTCGAGGAGCGTGGCGATGCCGTGGGCCTGACGGTCATTGGTGAGTTGAAGGGATGCTCGGCGCGTCTCCAGCGTGCGCTCCGAGATGGCCAGCTCCGAATCCAGCTCGAGCAACTGGAAGTAATCGGCCGCGACCTGGCTCACCACGGTGGTGATCACCGTCTTGCGGTTCCAGTCGGCATTGAGCAGGTTGGCTCGCGAGGCTTCCGTGGCGCGGCGTAATTGTCCCCACAGATCGACCTGGAACGACAGCAGATCGAGCGCGGCTTGCCCCCAGTTGCGATTCTGGTTCGGGAGAAACGACGCGGGAAGGGGAGTCTGCCCGTCCCGAGACAAGCGCGTGAACTGGAGATTCCCGGAAGCGCCCGCCTGCGGGTACTGGTTGGAGCGGGTGATCCCGAGATTGGCGCGCGCCTGGTCGACGCGCGCCACCGCGTCGCGGAGATCGTAATTCTGCGCGAGCGCGACCTTGATCATGCTCTGGAGCTGAGGGTCGCGGAAAACCTCGAACCATTTGAGGTCCGCGAGCGAGGCAGCCTGATTTTCCGGAAGCGGCTCCGGCGCACGAAAACCGGATGGAACAACCACCTGGGGGCGCCGGTAGTTGGGGCCGACGGTGCAACTTGCGAGCAGCAGCGCGGCGGCGGCAATCGCAATCGAGAATTTAGTTTTCATTTCAGTCTCCCAGAGCCGGCGAAGGCAAAGGATCTCTCAAGGGAGCCCGGGTTCCCGAGAGTTTTTCCACCAAGACGAAGATGGCGGGAACGAAAAATCTGCCGAGGAATGTCTCCGCCAACATGCCTCCGATGGCCGTGGTTCCGATCACCTCACGCGCGATCGACCCGGCGCCGGAGGCGATCCACAGCGGCATGCATCCGACAATGAAGGCGAGCGCGGTCATCATGAGCGGCCGGAACCGGACTCTCGCGCCTTCGAGCGCGGCTTCGACCAGCGGCCTGCCGCTGTGGTACAAGTCCTTCGAAAAGGCGACGATCAGAATCGAGTTCTTGGCCCCGAGGCCGATCAGCATGACCAGCGCGATCTGCATGTAGACGTCATTTTCGAGCTGCACCATGTATGCGGGCAGGAACGCGGCCATCAGCACGCGACGGAGCCACAGAATAGCGACGGCGCCGAAGACCGCGACCGGGGTGCTCAACAGCACGCTGAAGGGGAGCGACCAGCTTTCGTACAGCGCCGCGAGGACCAAAAACACAAACACCAAAGAGAACCCGAAGATCACCCACGACGAGATGCCCTCCCGCGCTTTCTGCTCCTGATACGACATGCCCATGTAGTCGAAGCCCATTTCGCGGGGCATGGTCTGGCGAAAGACGTCCTCCAGAGCCGCCGTCGCCTGATTGGAACTATAGCCGGGAGCAGCGCTGCCGTTGATCTGCGCGGCGCGGTATTCGTTGTAGCGCACGGTGAATTCCGGGCCGGAGCGGGTTTCGAATTTGGCCAGAGACTCGAGCGGCACCGCCTGGCCCTGCGCGTTGCGCACATAGAACTGGCCCAGCGTATCGACGCTTGAGCGGTAGGGCGCCTCGGCTTCAATGTACACCTGCCAGGTGCGTCCGAAATCATTGAAGTAATTAATGAACAGACCGCCCATGTAAGCCTGAACCGTGCGGTAGACGTCGGTGAGGGCAACGCCCTGCTTCAACACTTTGTCGCGATCCACCTGGATGTAGCGCTGGGGCACGCTTGGCAGAAACGTAGTGCTGATATTGCCGATTTCGGGGCGCTTGCGCGCGGCGGCGAGGAACTTGTTCAGATTGTCGTCCAGAAACTGAACGTCCTTGCCTGCGCGGTCTTCGAGAACAAATTGAAAACCGCCGGAAGTTCCGACGCCTGGAATGGCAGGCGGCGAAAAGCTGAAAGCCGTCCCCGCCGGAAGGCGGCTGAGTTGACGGTTCAGGCTATTTTTGATCGCCTGAAATTGCTCGTCTCGCGCTTTTCGACGGTCCCATGGTTTGAACGTCACGAAGAAGAAAGCGTTGTAGGTGGTCTGCGCGAAGCTGAGCAAATTGAAGCCGATCACGCTGGTGGTGTATTGGACTCCGGGCGTGCCGGCGAGAATTTTCTCGACTTGTGCGCCTGCGGCGCTGGTTCGCTCCATGGATGACGCCACGGGAAGCTGCATGCTGATAAATGCGTAACCCTGGTCTTCGTCCGGGAGAAAGCTGGAAGGCAGGTGGCGCACGAAGAAAATCGCGCCAAGGCCGCAGACGGCCAGCAACACCAATACGAGCGCGCCCTTGCGGATCACCACGCCGGACCAGTGAACAAAGCCATCCGTCGCGCGCTCCCAATAACGATTGAAGAAGCCGAAAAACCTTGCCAGCAGACCGCGGCGGTCGCCACGGGGCTGAACCGGCCTCAGCAGCAAGCCGGCCAGCGCCGGGCTAAGCGTGAGCGCATTGAAAGCCGACAACAGCACTGAGATGGCGATGGTCAGCGCGAACTGCTGATACAGTCTTCCGGTGATGCCGGGTATAAATGCGGTCGGCACAAAGACCGATGCGAGCACCAGCGCGATGCCCACCACGGGACCGGAAAGCTCCTGCATCGCTTTGCGAGCAGCATCTTTAGGGGCCAGACCCTCCTCGATATGGCGCTGTACGCCCTCGACCACCACGATGGCGTCATCCACCACCAGTCCGATTGCGAGCACCAGGCCCAGCATGGAAAGGGTGTTGATGGAAAAACCGAAGATGGGGAAAAGGATAAACGTGCCGATCAGCGAAACGGGGACCGCGAGCATCGGGATGAGCGTGGAGCGCCAGTCCTGCAGGAATAGAAAGACCACAAAAATCACCAGCGCGATGGCGATCACCAGAGTCTCGACGATTTCCTTCATGCCTTGCGTAACGGGCAGAGTCTGGTCGAGCGATATCGCGTAGTCGACATCTTCGGGGAAGCGCTGCTTCATTTGCGCCATGAGCTTCCGGACGCCGGCCGCGGTCTGAACCGCATTCGATCCCGGCAACTGGTAGACGGCGATGGTGGCGCTCGGCTTGCCGTTGAACCGGCTGAGGAGGGAGTAGGATTGCGCGCCCAGTGCGACGCGGGCGACATCCTTGACCCGCACGGTTCCGCCGTCAGGGGCCTCGCGGACAACGATGTTGCCGAATTCAGCGGGCGATGTGAGGCGGCCCTGCGCCAGCACGGCGTAGGTGAATTGTTGGTTGCGGGGCGCGGGCTCGCCGCCCACCTGACCGGCGGGATTCACGGTGTTCTGGGCCTGAATGGCGTTGACAATGTCGGTTACGGTGATATTCAGTTTGGCCAGTTGATCGGGCTTCACCCACATGCGCATGGCATACTGACCCGCTCCGAAGATCTGGGTCTGGCCGACGCCATAGGAGCGTGCAACAGGATCATTCAGATTGATGTATGCGTAGTTGGCGAGGAAGGTGGCGTCGCGAGTGCCGTGCGGCGAGTAAACCGCGATCAGCATCAGGGGGGCGGTGGTCGACTTTCTTAACGTCACGCCGTAGTTGTTCACCTCGGGTGGAAGCTGAGGCGCGGCGAGCTGTTCGCGCGACTGCGTCAAAATCAGATCCATGTTGGGATCGGTCTTGAGGTCGAAATCGGTGAACAGCGTCGTGGTTGAGCTGCCCGTGGCGTTCACCGACCACATATAGTCGAGATTGTCGACGCCGTTGATCTGCTGCTCGATGGGCGTAGCGACTGCCTGCTCCAGCGCCTTGGAGTCGGCGCCGACGTAGGTCGCCGTCATGCGGATTTCGGGCGGTGCGATGTTGGGGAACTGCGCCACCGGCAGCGTGACCGTCATCACAATTCCGACAATGACGGTCAGAATGGCGATGACCATGGCGACGATGGGCCGACGGATAAAGAAATTGGACATGATTATCGACTCCTTTCATTAGCCGGCGCGTAGGGCTCAGGCTGAACTTGCATGCCGGAGTGCAGCTTCTGCTGGCCCTCGACAACCACGCGTTCGCCAGGTTTCAGACCGCCGGTGATGATCCACTTGGCGCCGACGCGGTCGCCGACTTGGACCGGTCGCGTGGTCACGCGGTTGTCGGCCCCCACCACGTCCACCTCGTAGCTGCCTTGCAGCTCGTTTACGGCGGGCTGTGGAACCAGCACGGCGCCTCGATTCTCCCCGGTCACGGCGCGCACCATGGCGTATTGTCCAGGGCGCAGGAGGTTGCCGGGATTCGGAAACAGAGCGGTCATCTGAATCGCGCCCGTGTTGGGATCCACCTGGCGGTCCGCGAAGGAGAATCGTCCAGGGTGGGGATGGGTGGTTCCGTCCGCAAGGATCAACTGCAGCCGCAGGCGCTGAAGCGAGTCGGCTCGCGCGAGACTCAGATACTCCTGTTCGCTGACGGTGAACACTGCTTTGACGGGATCGAGAGTGGAGACGGTGGTCACCGCCGGACTCGCCGCGCTGACCAGGTTGCCGACCTGAACGGTAGCGGCTCCGGCAATTCCGTCGATAAGAGATGTGAGCTTCGTGAAGCCAAGATTCACCTTGGCCGTTTCGAGCGCGGCTTCCGCAGCCTTTACGGCGGCGCCGGCGGCCTCGATCTGTGCTTTCGAGGTTTCCACCTGGGCCGTGGCCGCGGCCACCTGCGCCTTGTTGGATTGATTGGTCTCGACCGCGTTATCGAGATCCTGCCTGGTGACGGCCTGTTGCTTGAAAAGCGGCGCGTATTTTTCCTCGTCCAGCTGCGATTTGCGCTGATTGGCTTGAGCGCTCAGAAGCTGAGCCTGCGCCTGAACGAGACCTGCTTGCGCCTGCGAAAGCTGCGCCTTGGACTGAGCGAGCTGTCCCGCGGCTTGATCGACAGCAGCCTGGAATGGCCGCGGATCGATCTCGAACAGCAACTGTCCCTTGCGTACAAAGGAGCCTTCCATATAATCCTGCCGCAAAAGATATCCGGTTACCTCGGCGTTGATCGCCGCGTTGACCAGGCCGGTGAGAGTACCCAGCCATTCGCGCTGGACCGGCACATCGCGTTGCTCAGCCGTGG
>JASHWA010000425.1 GCA_030044325.1 Bryobacteraceae bacterium | reverse complement strand
GATTCTTCTGAACAATCTGCTCTACGATCTGGCGCAGCTCACGATTCCCTCCGATCACGTGGACGAAAGCTTCCTGCGCAAGCCTCAGAAATGGAATATTGCCCTGGTTAGAAATTTCATGGTGATCATTGGCCCGCTCAGCTCGCTGTATGACTTTCTGACCTTTTGGGTGCTGCTTTCGTTCTTCCACGCCGGCGAGACGTTCTTTCACACGGGGTGGTTCGTGGAATCGCTGGTCACCCAGACCCTGGTGCTGTTCGTGATCCGCACCATGCGGAATCCTCTGACCAGCCGCGCCAGCCGTCCGTTGACGATCACGACGGTGACGGTCGCCCTCGCCGCGGTGCTGATCCCGTACACGCCGTTGGCCGGATGGCTCGGGTTCACGCCGCTGCCGGCGCCCTTTCTGGTGTTCGTGTTCGCCGCGACCCTGACTTATTTGGTTCTGGTCGAGATCGTGAAACGGGCTGTTTTCCGGCCGCATCTGGATGTCACAAGCACCTAATAGCGGCTTAGCCTGTGGCAACTTTAGACACTAAGTACAGGATATGGCGCATTGCAAATGATCGAGTACGTGTGACCGCTAAAGGCCGCGTGATGAATTGGAGCTCTGCCAATAATGACCAGTTGACCGTCCCAGTGATTCGCTTAGCGATAATCCGCCGTTGGGATCGGTGTAGGTCCAACGGATTGGGCGTGCGCGTTGGGCGTAGAGGCGGATATAGGCGGCAGGTGGTCGAAGTTGTGATATTCGAGATCGAAGTGAGCGATCGAAGATTCGCTATCCCCAAGCGAACGATCCACTTCGAGACCTGCTTCGAGTCATTCGGCAATATGCTCCGGCGTCGGCCCCACGCCGAATTTGGAATAACCGTCATTGCCGGCAATGTAGACCGACGCAACGCTCCACGGATCCACTCCGCCCCGGAATTCGATCATTCGTTCGTGGACCGCCTGAGATCGGTAATATCCGGCGAGGAGACGATCCGAGCCGGAATGCTGAGCCTGATTTGACTCTTGGAGTTTCACGCTAAGTTCTTCACCCGAAACGGGTAGTGTCTGAAACGCACTTTTCAGACACTACCCCGAAACGACTGGCCCACGATTGCGTCTGTTAACATCAAATTGTTCAATGCCAGGCGTCGTCGAATCCGCTCTCTCGCTGCTGATTGTCGATGACAAGCAGAGCAGCCTGGAGCTATTGTCTAGCGCACTGGCACAACCGGGCCTGACAATTCTCACCGCATCGACTCCTGAAGAGGCCCTGGACCTTCTGTGTTCGCATCACCCCCAGATGGTATTGACCGATCTTGTGATGCCGAGCATGAGCGGAATCGAGCTTCTGGAACGGATCATGGAGATCGATCCGTCCACCGACGTGATCCTTATGACGGCCCATTATTCAGCCGAATCCGCGGTCGATGCGATCAAAAAGGGAGCGACCGATTATCTGAACAAGCCCGTTCGCATCAACGCATTGCGCGAGCGGATCGGTGTGATGATGCAGCATGCGCGGAAGCGGCACAACCAGTTGCGGCTGGAGGAGGAGCTGCGGGCCCACTCGGAGTTCGAGGGGATCATCGGCAGAAGCCCGCAACTTTGGGAAGTGCTGTCGTGCGTCCGCCGCGTGGCGCCGCATTATCGCACTCTTCTGATCAGCGGAGAAACCGGTACCGGCAAGGATCTGGTGGCGCGCGCGGTTCACAATCTGAGCCCGGCCGCGGCGGGCCGCTTCGTGGTGCTGAACTGCTCGGCCGTAGTCGAAACGCTGTTTGAAAGTGAGCTGTTCGGTCACGTAAGAGGAGCGTTTACCGACGCCACGCACGACAAGCCGGGCCTGTTTGAACACGCCCACGGCGGAACGATGTTTCTGGATGAAATCGGTGACATGCCCTTGGGGACCCAGGCGAAACTTCTTCGTGTCCTGCAAAATCAGGAGGTGCAGCGCGTGGGAGCCTTAACCGCACGGAAGATCGATGTCCGCGTAGTCGCGGCGACCAATCACGATCTTCGCCAGGCGATAGCCGAAAAACGGTTTCGCGAGGATTTGTATTACCGATTGTCCATGATTGAGATTCACCTTCCACGGCTCGCGGATCGGAAAGAAGACCTGAGCCTGCTCGTGCGCCATTTTGTAGTGCGTTTTGCGGCGCAGTACGGCAAGGAAATCCGCGGCTTAACCCATCGCGCGCAGATACGGCTCGCCCAGCACTCCTGGCCTGGCAATGTCCGGGAATTGGAAAACGTGATCGGGCACGCAGCCATGATGACCATGAGCAATAGCATCGATATCCAGGATCTTCCTCCGTATTTGCGGGAAGGGATGGAGCACCTCGAGCGTGCGGCCATTGTCGCTCCTCCGGTCGACATTTCCTCGATTGATGAGCAGGAACGTTTGCTGCTGATCCAGGCTCTCGAATCTGCCAGTGGCAATCAATCGAAAGCCGCGCGAATCCTGCGGATCGGGCGCGACGCTTTGCGCTACAAATTGAAGAAGCACAATCTTGAAGCGCCGCATTCCGGTCACAATTCCGCAGCGAGTTTATAACGCCAAAGCACGCGTGCGTAAAAAATCTCCTCTCTTGCGCCCCGTGGCAGCCAAACGTTCGCAGTGGGGGATATTCCACAGCCAACTGGGTGAAAAGTGCGCGTGGTTGCGATCCGACACGTTTTCGGGCGCCGGAATCGTTCTTTACAAAGCTTGGCTCCTCTTGGATGAAGAAATGCACGAATTTGATCAGATCAGAGGAAAAGGAGGTTGCTCATGTTGAAACGAGCCCTAATTCTGATTTGCAGTACCCTGCTCCTCGCGATCTCTTTCGCAAGAGCGGATGGATGGGACAAGAAAACTGTCATTACGTTCAGCACTCCAGTGGAGCTGCCCGGCATCGTTTTGCCGCCGGGGACCTATGTCTTCAAGCTGCTGGATTCCTTATCGGACCGGCACATTGTTCAGGTCTTCAATAAGGACGAAACCCACATTTACACTACGATCCTGGCGATCCCGAATTACCGTCTGGAGCCGACCGGGGACACCGTGATGCACTTCACCGAGCGTCCGAAAGGTTCGCCCGACGCATTGCGGGCCTGGTTCTATCCGGGCGATAACTTCGGCCAGGAATTCGTGTATCCCAAAGAACGCGCGATGAATCTCGCCGCGGAAGTGAAGGCGCCGGTTCTCGCCGCGCCCCTGACGCCGGAGACGAAACCCGAGGAGATGGCGAAAGCTCCGGTTGAGACCGTTGCTCCGCCTGCGCCCGAAGAAGTCGCACCGCCTGTCGAAACCAAACCCGCACCCGAGTTGGAACCAACGCCCGCTCCGGCGCCCGAAGCGCCAGCCGTTCCGGAGTTACCGAAAACGGCGAGCCCGATGCCGTTGGTACTGCTGCTCGGCGTGACGTCGTTAACGCTTGCGTTGTTGTTGAAACGCGCTTCGTAAGCTTCATATGAAGCTCACATTGCGATGGTGCGATGGCCATCGCGAGCGAGGGCACAGAGCCATTCGGAGGATCCGTAGGGCCTTATTTATATTTGGCGCCGCGGCATTGGGTTTCTGTGCTCTCGCTTACTTTGAAGCCGCTTTCTCGGAAGCCTACGAACAGCGCGAATTTGAACGGACTCTTGCCTTTCCCGATTTTCCGCATCCCGCAACGCCCGCGGCGGTGACCCGTCTTGAAGTTCCCAGGCTCGGCATCAGCGTGATGGTGCATGAAGGCGTCGAGGCCCGCACTTTGCGGATCGGAGCCGGACACGTGCCCGGCACCGCGCTTGCGGGCGACCCCGGCAACGTCGTGATCGCCGCGCATCGCGACACATTTTTTCGTCCACTGCGCAACATCCGCGACGGCGACACCATTCTCGTCGAAACGCTGAACGGCAGCTACCGCTATTCGGTCGAATGGACGCGTGTGGTCGATCCGTCCGATCGCCAGGCGCTTGCAAGTTCGGCCGATGCGTTGCTGACGCTAGTGACCTGCTATCCCTTCTATTACGTCGGCCCCGCCCCGGAGCGTTTTATCGTCCGCGCGCGGCGCGTCGAAACCCCGTAACGGGGGATCACGCGCGTGCAGCTCGCCATCACTTACCCCCGCCCTGACTTGCGGGGCTCGCCGGACTCCCCACGGCATGCAGAGTGCAGACTCACTGGAGGGAGCAGTAATGTTCGTTTTCGCCCATGAAACGTACACTCCGATCGGCACGGAGCTCTCCAATTGGCCCGATTTGAAGTTCGGCCGCTTTGAGGCTAAACGCTTTGAGAACCGCGAGATCTACATTCGTCTCTTGACCCGGGTGAGCGCGGAAAACTGCGCGATTGTCTCCTCGGTTGCGCCCCCGGACGATCAGGTGCTGTTCACGCTCCTG
>JASHWA010000424.1 GCA_030044325.1 Bryobacteraceae bacterium | reverse complement strand
TCGGGCGAGCGCAAAATCGCCCGCGACCAGTGAAATCCCTCGGCGAGCGCGGGATCCTCCGCAAGCTTCGCCAGCGGATCCACCACCATCGCAATCTGCTCCTTCCCGGCGCCCAGCTCGCTCAGGCGCATTTCCGCCTCGTGCGTGAAATTACGCAGCACCGTGGACGGCGAATAGCGCGATTTTTCACCGGGAATAAACGGCGGCACCACTGCCGTCAGGCAAAATCCCGAACACTGCGCCAGTTCGCGCAGATTTTCCGGTAGCAAATATCTGAAAGAAGAAACCTGTGGCGCGATCATAGGAAATCATGCTGCACGCGGGCTTCCACCCCGAGCCGCAACGTCACGCCATGCGGCCGAGCTGGTCCAGATGATGCAGATCGTGACCCGCCATCGTCTCGACGATCGTCTGCAACGTCATCTCTCCGCGTTCCGGGTGGGTCACCTTTCTTGAAAAATCCCCCGGCTGCGCCGCGTCGAGCAGCGCCACATTCCAGCGCCGCGCCGCCGAAAACGCCTGAAGCGCCAAGCCCGCATCGAGCGCCGCCGACCCGTAATATCGTCCCCACGCATCCTGATCGAATGCCTGAAGTACATGATGCGGCTCGGCAAGCGTCTGCCGGATGCGAAACCCAAACGCGATCTCCGCGTCCGCCAGATGACAGAAGATTTCGCGGGCGCTCCATTTTCCAGGAGCCGGAGCGCGCTCGATCGCCTCGGCCCCCAGCCGTTCCGCAATCCCCTTCAGCCGCCCGGGCGTGCCCTGAATCACCTCGCGTGGATCCCGCCCCTCTTGAAGCTTCGCGTAAGGATTTTGCATGAACCCATGTTACTGCGAACCCGCGGCATAACTGCCGCGGCTCGTCGGGGCGCGCGAGCCCCGCCGGTGATGGCGGGGACGATCCCTGAACCGCGCCCGAAGGAAGCGGCGAATCCCGGCTGCTCGATTAGCCCCCTCGACGAAAGGGATCCCACCCCCGCGCCGCGAGCCGGCGCCCCTGAAACCAAACCGACCCCGCCCGCCCTTCGGCAATGGTCCCGATTCGCGACGTCCCCCGCGGCGCCTCGACTCCCTCCGGCAGCGTGAACAACAGCTCGTAATCCTCACCGCCATTCAAAGCGCGGTCGACACTCGATCCGCGCGCCACCGGAACCCGATCGAGCCTCGCCGCAACCCTCGAGGCCACGCACAGCCGGTGCAAATCGAGCGACAATCCGTCGCTCACATCCATGCACGCCGTCGCGCGGCCCATCAAACTTCGCCCCAGCGCGAGCCGCGGCTCGATCCGCCGCTCCCACGATTTTCCCAAGCGCCCCGACACGTAAATCCCATCGCCCACGCGAGCGCCGTCGCGCCGCAGCGCCTTCCCGCGCGCGACCGCGCCGCACACCATCACGTCGCAGTAGATTCTTTTCGACCGTCCGAGATCCCCGCCCGCCAACGCCGTCGACGTCCTGCGCGCCAGCCGCATCAGCCCGCGAAAAAAATCGAAAATCCAGGCGTCCATCCGCGCCGGAACCGCGAGCGAAACCAGGCACAACCGCGGCTCGCCGCCCATCGCCGCGATATCGCTCAACCCGCGCGCGAGCGCCCTCTCGCCGATCGAATCCGCCTTTTGATCGCGCCGGAAATGCACATCTTCGATCATTTGATCCGACGTGACCAGCAGATCCTCGCCCGTACGCGGCCGGTAAATCGCGCAATCGTCGCCGATGCCCAGCTCGACATCCGCCCCGCGCCGCGCCATCCGGCGAATTCGTTCGACAATTTCGAGCTCGTTCATGCTGGGGGTCGTCGCTGACCTAAAACATAGTACCTATTCCCCCAGCTCCTCCATCCCCTCGATCCGAAGAACCCGGCATCGCCCGCGCTGCTCCGCGCGATAGCCGATCCTCACCACTATCTCTCCGCGTTTCCCTAAAGACCAGAACGATATCAGACGTTCGCGTAACATGCCTTATCTTCGAAGCGGCCCCCGCGGCTCACACTGCGCCAAATCGCCATCCTGAACACACCAAACGAGATCGAGTCTGTGTGAAAAACGTGAATGTGGGAAAATAGAGGTTGCTCGACCGTATTACCGTGCACGGCGCACGGCAACACAACCTGAAGAACATCGATATCGAGATCCCGCGCAACACCTTCACGGTGATCACGGGATTGAGCGGATCCGGGAAATCCTCGCTCGCCTTCGATACCATCTACGCCGAGGGCCAGCGCCGCTACGTCGAAACGTTATCCCCTTACGCGCGCCAGTTCCTCGACCAGATGGAGCGCCCCGAGGTCGATTCGATCGACGGCCTCAGCCCCGCCATCTCCATCGAGCAGAAAACCACCAATCGCAGCCCGCGCTCCACCGTCGGCACCATCACTGAAATCTACGATTACCTGCGCGTGCTCTACGCGGCCATCGGCGTGCCGCACTGCCCCAACTGCGGCCACGAAATTTCGCGCCAGTCGCCCGAACAGATCCTCGAACAGGTGCTCGCGCTCAAAACCAGCGAGCGCGTGATGATCCTCGCGCCGGTGGTCCGGGGCCGTAAAGGCGAATACAAAAAGGATCTCGAAAAACTCGCGCGCCAGGGATTTTTGCGCGCCCGCATCGACGGCGTTCTGCGCTCGCTCGAAGAAGAGATCACGCTCGACCGGCGCAAAAATCACACCATCGAAGTGGTGGTCGACCGCCTGCTGGTCAAGCCCGAAATCGAAAAGCGCCTGGAAGCGTCGATCAAGACGGCGACCAAGCTCGCCGACGGCCTGGTGCTGGTCGCGGTGGTGAACGGCGAAGAAAAACTGTATTCGCAGAAGCTCGCCTGCCCCGATTGCGGCACCAGCGTTCCGCAACTGGAGCCGCGCTCGTTTTCCTTCAACAGCCCGTTCGGCGCGTGCGAGGAGTGCAGCGGGATCGGCTCGAAATGGAGCTTCGATCCGGCGAAAATCATCGTCGATCCGTCGCGTCCTCTGCTCGACGGCGGGCTCGGGCCGGGCGGAAGCTCCAGCTACATGGCGCACGCGATCAATTCGCTCGCCGCGAAACACAAAATTCCTCTCGCCGTTCCGTTCGCCGATCTTCCGCAGAAATCGCAGTCGATTCTGCTCGAAGGTGCGGGCGGGCAGAAAGGCGTTCTGGGAATTCTCGAATCCTACGTGCTCGATCCCAACGCGAGCGAAACCTATCGCGAATGGTACATGCAATACATGTCGCCATCCACGTGTCCGGCGTGCCACGGCCGGCGGCTGAAACCATCCAGCCTCGCGGTGCGCGTCCAGGGATTGGCCATCGCCGAATTCACCGAAATGCCGCTCACGCGCTCGCTCGGAGCGGTCAAGAAATGGAAGCTGAGCGAGCGCGAAAAAATCATCGGCGGGCGCGCGGTCGAAGAGATTCGCAATCGCCTGGAATTCCTGGTCGCCGTCGGTCTCGAATATCTGAGCCTGGATCGCTCCGCCGCGACGCTTTCGGGCGGCGAAGCGCAGCGCATTCGCCTGGCCACGCAGATCGGCTCGCGCCTGCG
>JASHWA010000423.1 GCA_030044325.1 Bryobacteraceae bacterium | reverse complement strand
GGCGTCGAATTCCGCGAAGCGCCGTGGGAGCGATTGTATGACGCCATCGATGCGCGCACACGGCTCATTGCGATCAGTGAAGTGAATTACTCGACCGGATTCCGCGCGCCTGTCGCTGAAATTTCGAGATTCGCGCACGAGCGCGACGCGCGCTTGTTCGTCGATGGGACGCAGAGTGTGGGCGCGCTCGAATTCGACGTGCGCACGGCCCAGCCGGACGTGCTCGCGGTGCACGCATACAAGTGGATGATCTCGCCCACCGGCGCCGGATTTATGTACGTTTCTCCGGATTTCCGGAAATCGCTTGCACCGAACGTCGCGGGATGGCGCACGCATCGCGATTGGCGCAATGTCGATCATCTTCATCACGGGATGCCGGTGCTGAAGGATTCCGCGGAGAAATACGAAGGCGGAGGGCTGCCGTTCGGACTGATCGACGCGATGGGCGCGGTTGCGGAATGGATGGTCGTGCTTGGTCCCAGTGCGATTGAAGCGCGCGTGATGGAGCTCGCGCGACACGTTCGTGATCGCCTGGGGAAACTCGGCGCCGACGCTCCCGACCGGGGATCGCAGATCGTCGCGGCGAAATTCACTGGCGTCGATGCATCGGGGCTCGCGCGCGAGTTGCGCGCGCAGAGAATCCTGGTCGCCGCGCGTCACGGTTATTTGCGGATTTCGCCGCACTTTTATAACGACGACTCCGACATCGACCGGCTCGAAGCCGCGCTGCGGGCCGCGACCCCGCTATGCGCCCGATAGCTCGACCTGCGGCAGTTCGGCCCGGTTCAGCCAATAGCGGTTAAAATCCCCCACCAGATCCGAAAAATCGTCGGTGTTTTTGCACAGGTAGGAATTCGCTCCCAGCTCATGCGCGCGGCGGACGTCGCGCTCATCGCGCGAAGAGCTCAAAATGATCACCGGAATCACGCACAAGTGCGAAGTTCCCCGAATGTAGGTCAATACCTCAAAACCGTCCACCTTCGGCATATTGATATCCAGCAGAATCAGATCCGGGAGTTTGCCGGGGTCACGCTCCTGTAACCTTGCGATCGCTTCCGAGCCGTCTTTCGCGGTTTCGAGCTCATGAACGGCGCCCAAAGCTTTGAATGCTTCCTTGAACAGCCACACGTCGGCGTTGTTATCCTCCACCAGTAAGATTTTCAGCCGACGTGTAACCGGGCGATGACGGTGAAATGGCGGTGGGCGCAGGCCTTCCATGTTTGGTCACCCGCGTGCAGTTAGACAGTTCAGGAAGAGGAATGGAACAGGAATTATAAATGCCGGTTTTTCAGTCTGATAGCAGCCATAGACATCCATTTGATATCCAGCATATCACGGATACGGCGTTAGGCGGACATCTCTTGGGGCCGTCTTGCGGAACAGGACAGGCGGCAAGTATGTTATCACTTGCAATTGCCGATGATGCGGAAAAGAACTGAGCCCAGCACAAAAAAAACCAGCTCCCGCCAGGCGAAGGTGTCACGCGATGAAAAAAGCGGGACCGTCACCGTGTCGCTGCGGGTTCCGGTTCCGATGTTAAACGAAATCGATGAAGCGCTCAGACGGCGGCCGTACCGGATTCCGCGACACATGTGGCTGCTGGAAGCGATTCACGAAAAGCTGGCGCGCATTCGCGAAACGCCTACTCCAGATACAGGGCGTTGAAGAAGAACTTGTAGGCGCCATGCGACTGTCCGCGCCACTGCGGGCGGAATCCGAGTAAAATCACGTGACCTTTTCCATAATTTGCATCGATTGCCGCCGCTTTTCCTTCAAGATGGTCCGGCCCCGCCAAGTATCCGCTTTCAAGCGGCGAGCGCTCCCGCGCATACCGCGCGAGCACGGTACCCTTAAAATCCGGCTTGGTATCGAAGGCGGGGCTTCTTTCGAACATTACGATCGGATTTTCCGATAATCCCGCGGTCAGCGGATTCTTGGGGTCCTCGACGTGAACCTTCAGGAGGCACCCGGAACAGAAAAACTGATCCGGCCGGAGCCCCGCGACGGCGTTGGTCACCGGCAGGTTGAATTGATCGATGGCGAATAACGACGCGTTATTGAAGGCGATCAGGGTGCCTCCGTCATTGACGAAATCGCGCAGCGCGTCGGCGCCCTCCGGCCCGATGCCGCCCGCGTAGCGCTCCGGAACCGTGCCCGGACGATGACCCTCCAGAATCGCGCGCGCATTCGAATCGGGAAGGATGATCACGTCGAAACGGTCGGCCAGGTGGCCGGTGCGAATGTCCGCGTTATACAGACTGGTGTAGGGAAAATCGAACTGCTCCAGAATCCAACGGGTCCATCCCTCGTCGATGTTCGCCATCCACGAGCGGTACAATCCGGTTCGAGCAGGCTTCACGGGGTTACCCGTTTCCTTCGCCGCGACGGATTTCAGATGATTTTCCGATAAGATCGCTTCCAATTTCGATTTATCGAGATTCGAAGCCGAAATTTCATCGCCGGCGAAGCTGACCGAGCCGTGGTTCTTGAGAATCTGGTTCACCGCCCGCAGACTCGCGTTTGCTTCGTGGTTGAATGGCGCGGTCAGTCCCTGGATTGAGGAAATCTTTTCGAGCCCCTTGGTGAACTCGGGCGAAAGCGGAGTGGTGACCGCTTCGGCCTCCACATCCATCTGGTAGGGCAGCGTCCAGCCGGTGACGTCGTAAGGCCGCTGGGTCAACTGCGGGTATTTCTGAGCTTCGAACAGCTCCTTCACCAGGCCGGCGAACGGCTGATTCATCAAAATGACCCATGCATCGGGTTGGGTGGATTGGTGCACTTCGATTCCGTTCAGCATCAGCTTTTCCATCAGCAATCCGGCGGTGGGAGCGTCATGCTGCTCGCGCGGAATGATGTAGGCGTAGGGCGGCTCCTGCTCGAAATGCTCGATGGTGTCGCGCGCCGCGCGATATTTGTTGTACTGCATCTGCTCGTGATAGCGGGACGCCAGATCGAGCACCGCCATGGACGCTCCGTACATGTACTTGCAGGCGTCGGAAAGCCTCCACCACCCGCCCTTCCACGGGCTGGCGTACAGCGGCTCGTTTTCGAGACCCTGCCGTTGTGCAGGAAAATCATTCACGGTGTAAAAATGCGGCGTGGCGTAATTATACAGAGCCGTTTCGGTGAAAAAAGAGATGGTATGACGAAAATTACCGATATTATCGAGATAACCGGGATACCAGACGTCAAAGCTTTCCTGGTGCATCGATCCCTGCAAGCCCTCCTGGTCGAGATGCTGCGCGATGGTGGCGCCGATGAGATTCAGCCATCGAATCATGAGCGGGTGCATATTCCCGGAAATCGGATCGGCGAACGGTGGCAGATAAATTCGTCCCGGAAACGGCGCCGATTGATGGTGCGTGTAAAACACCAGCGGCTCGGTTTCGAGCGTCGCTTTGGTGACCACGCGCGATTCGATCATGTTCAACATGTAGCCGTCGCGATTGTTGTCGTGCCCCACGTATTCCTGATAGAGAAAGGGCAACGGGCTGATTTCGTAAGGCGTGCCCAGGTTCTGCCGATACCAGTTCGCCACCGCGTTCTGTCCGTCCGGATTGATGGAAAACCACAACTCGACAATTAAATTCGCGCGAATATTCTGATATTCGGCTTCCTCGCGGGCGACCAAATCATAACCGAGCTGGATGGTGTGCTGCGCGTTGGCCACTTCGGTCGCGTGCAGGCCGCCGTCGATGTGAATGATGGGCTTGATCTCGCGCGACATCCGGCGCGCGGCGGCATCCTCGATTCCGCGCGCCGCCGCCAGGCGCCGCGACATGTCCTTATAATGCTCGAGCTGTGCGAGGTTTTCGGGGTTGGAGATGAAGGCGATGTACCAGTCGCGTCCCTGCGTGGTCTTGCCTACTTCCACCAGCCGGATGCGGTTGCTCGACGCCGCCACTTTCTTGAAGTAATTGAGAGCGTCGTCATAAGTCGCCAGATAAAAATCGTCGCCCGGCTTATGGCCTAACACCGATTCGGGCGTGGGCACCGCGGCGATGGCGCTGGCGGCCAGGAGCAGAAAAATGGTCTTCACGGAATCACCGCCAGCCTGTATTGCTCCAGCACATCCTCTAATTTCGAGCCGCTCAAGTCTTTTGCGCGCAAATCCACGGCGAATTTCTTTAATTGCGAGGAGTAATTGGCTTCGCGCCGCGCGGCAGCGGCGTCCTCCACCTGCGCGCGCAGATCATCGAGCAGGGGAATGCGGTCCCGCTGAAACGCGTCGAGCATCGATTCGAGCTTTTTGCCCTCCTCCTCGGCCTGGGGACCGCGGGCAGTGAAATACGCGCGATTCTGATCGAGCAGCGCGGCGAGTCCCGCTTTGAGGGATTCGGCCTGCGCGCGCCACTGCCCTTCCGGCGAATTTCCGCCGCGTCCTCGACCGCCGCCGCGTCCCCCCGCTGACGCGGATTCCTCGGGCGCCATCGAGGGATTGTAGTACAGTGCGTTAAACAAAAACTTGTAGGTGCCGTGCGACTGCCCGCGCCATTGCGTGCGGAAGCCGATCATGACAATGTGACCGCTTCCGTAGTTCACGTCCAGCGCCGCGGCTTTTCCTTCGATACGCTCCGCGCCGAGCAGGTATCCGCTCAGCAGCGGGCTGCGGTCTTTCGGATACGCCGCGAGAATTTTGCCGCGAAATCCAGGCCGCGTGTCGAAGGCCACATTGCGCTCGAACATCACCGCCGGATTCTCCGGCAATCCGGTGACAATCGGATTGCCGGGGTCCTTAATCTCAGTTCGGAGCAGCGTGCCCGAGCAGAAAAACTGATCCGGTCTCAATCCCGCAAGGGCGTTCACCACCGGAATCTTGAACTCCTCGATCGGGAACATCGACGCATTTCCGAGCGTGACCAGTGTTCCACCGCGATCGACAAACTGGCGCAACTCGTCGGCGCCATCCTCTTCGATTCCGCCCGCGTATTCGCCGGGAACCGTTCCCGGCTGCATGCCGTCCAGGATCTGCCGCGTGCTCATTTCCGCGATGACGATCGTGTCGTAACGATCGCGCAGGTGACCCGCCTGAATCTCGGCGTTGCGGACGCGCACGAATTGAAAATCGAATTGTTCGAGAATCCAGCGCGTCCATCCCTGGTCGATATTTCCGGCCCACGGCTCATAGATCGCGATGCGCGGCTTTTTTACCGGAAAGCTCGCGGGTGCTTCGGCCATCGATTTCGCATCGATGCCGTTTTTCTGCAAAATCGGCGCGGCGCGGCCGGTGGCATAGATCGTCCCGTCGTTTTTTCCGAAGTCCACCGTGCCGCCCGCATCCAGAATGTCGTTGACCGCTTTGAGCGCGGCGTTGGAATTATGCGAAAACGCGAAAACGGGTCCCGAGCCTTGCACCTTGCCGGGGATCCAGTCCAGTTTCTCGACTGGTTTCAGCGTGCGCCGCGCGTCATCGGTGACGGGTTCTGAAACCTCGACTACTTCGACGCCCATCTGCATCGGCAGCGTCCACCCGGTGACATCGTAAGGAAGCTGCGCAAGCGTCGCTGGCGCGGCAGCGCCGGGAGCACCGCCCGCCGCGGGGTTGCCGCGGCCGCCTCCGCGACCACCACCCGCCGCAGGAGCGGCGGCCTGCGCGCCGCGACCACTCCCACCTCCTCCGCCACGTCCGCCGGGCTCATTCGTAATGGGCGCGCCGGTCGAGCGGAACTCGGGATAGTGCTGCGTCTCAAACAGTTCCTTGACCAGCGCCGCGAACGGTTGATCCATCAGCACTACCCACGACCCCGCTTTGTACGTTACGCCGTTCGTCTTGAAGTTGTCCGAGGCGCGCTCGACCTCGATTCCGTCGGTGACCAGCTTCTGGACCAATATTTCCGCCGTCGGCAGATCGCGCTGTTCGTTTGGAATCACGTAGGCGTAGGGAGGATCCTTCCGAAACCTCTCGATGGTCTCCTTTCCCGCCTGATAGCGCGTGTACAGCAGTTCCTCGCGATACTTGGCCGCCGTATCCAGCACCGCCATGGACGCGCCGAGCATCATGTTGCACGCGTCGGACAATCGCCACCAGCCGCCTTTCCAGGGGCTGGGATAAAAAACTTCGGCGTGCAAATCCTGTTTATCCCGCGGAAATTCGTCGATCGTGTAAAAATGCGGAGTCGCATAGTGATAAAGCGCCGTTTCCGTCAGAAAAGAAATCGTATTTCGAAAATTATTGACGTGATCGATGAATCCGGGATACCAGTCGTCGAAGCGCCCGCGATGCATCGCCCCGGGCAGGTCGTGCTCGTCCAGGTACGCCGCCATCGACATGCCGAATTTATTGATCCAGCGCCACATCAGCGGATTGGTTTCGGCAGATACCGGATCGCCGAAGGGAGGAATCCAGATACGCGCCGGAAACGGCGCCGTCTGGTGGTGATTGTAGAAAACGGTCGGATAATACTCCAATTCGTATTTCGTCACCACCTGCGATTCGATCATATTATTCATATATCCGTCGCGATTGTTGTCGTGGCCGATATATTCCTGCCATAGCCCCGGCATATTCGAAACTTCATAGGGAGTTTTCAGATTCTGCCGGTACCATTGAGCGACCATATTCTGCCCGTCGGGGTTGATCGAGAACCACAGGTACAGGATCACGTTATCGAGGATGTTGCGGATTTCAGGCGTGTTCCCGCTTACCAGGTTGTAGGCGAGCTGAATGGTATGCTGCGCCCCGGCGACCTCGGTCGCATGCAGCCCGCCGTCGATGTGCACCAGCACTTTTCCCGAGTGCGCCAGCGCATGCGCGTCGGCGTCGCTCAAGCCTTTGACCAGCGCGAGACGCCGCGCCGCGTCGCGGTATGTTTCGAAGTCGCGCAGATTTTGAGGTGCGGAAATCATCGCGAAATACCACTCGCGGCCATCCGTGGTTTTGCCCGCGCGAACCAGCTTGAGCTTGTCGCTCGACGCGGCGAGTTTCTGGAAGTAGACGAGCGATTCGTCGTACGTCGCCAGATAAAAATCATCGCCCGGCTTGTGTCCGAGCACCGATTCAGGCGTGGGAACTTGCGCGAACAGACCGGCGGAAGCGAGAAAAGCGGCGAACAGCCTCATGATTACGATAGGCTATCACCGCCGCGGACGCGGATGCTCGGTTCAGTGCCGCTGCGATTCGAGGCGCGTCAGCCGATTGTCGATTTCGTCGATTTTTCCGATCAGGATGTCGAAGCGAGTGTCGAGCTTAGTGTCGATGTTGTTAAGCTTCTGGTCAAAGGCGTTCATGCGGCCCTCGATCGCCGCGATACGCGAGTTCGTGTCGTTCAGACGTCCGTTATTGAGAAGTATCCCGATCAGCACGGTGATGATCGTCGGCACGTTGGCAAGCGCCGCGACGATATAGGCTGTGTGATCCATGCGACGACTTGAGTATAGCGCGGCCGCGCGTTGCGCTGTTACCATTCTTGTTGAGCGGGCGCGTAGCTCAGGTGGATAGAGCATCAGCCTTCTAAGCTGAGGGTCGCTGGTTCGAGTCCAGCCGCGCCTACCAATGCTTCCGCTGAACCGCACTGTGCCTGCGGCTGTAGCTGAAATAAATCACCAGGCCCAGGATCAGCCAGCTTCCGAACCCGATCCAGGCGGGCATATCGAGCGACAGCATCAGCGCGAGGGAGACTACGATTCCCAGAATCGGCACCAGGGGGACCCAGGGCGTGCGGAACGGGCGCGGGATTTCGGGACTCCTGACGCGTAGGACCCAAACCCCCAGGCACACGATGGTGAATGCCAGCAGCGTTCCCAGGCTTACCAGCTTCGCCAGGAACACGATCGGAAAAAAAGCGGCCAGAAATGCGACGAAAACGCCCACCACAATGGAGGTCAGATAGGGGGTCCTGAAGCGCGGGTGAATTTTGCTTACCCAGCTCCATAGCAAGCCGTCGTGCGACATCGTGTACAGCACGCGAGACTGCCCCAGCAGCATCACGAGCATCACGGAAGCCAGACCTGCGATCGCGCCCAGATCCACCAGCAAGACGCCCCATTGGACTCCGATTTCGGCCGCTCCGTCGGCTACCGGCGCAGCCGTATTCAACGCCGTGTAGGGTT
>JASHWA010000422.1 GCA_030044325.1 Bryobacteraceae bacterium | reverse complement strand
CGCTGCAATATGCGTACACCATCGACAACCCGCAGTTTTTTCTGTTGAATCCGCAGGTGAGCGCGTCGGCACCGTATTTGAAGTTCAGCTCCGCGTGCGGGCAGAACGGGCTCGCGGGCTGCCTCGCCGATCTCCAGGGCAATGCGAACGTGACGGAACAATGTCTGGTCGCGGGGAACTGCCCGACGGTGAACGCGACGTTCGCGGGGACGGGGCGGACGAGCTACACGCTGGATCCCAATTTTCAGGCGCCGCGGCTCCAGCAGGCCGCGGTCGGAATCGACCGGCAGTTGCCAAAGAACACCACCCTATCGCTCAATTACATCAATTCGCGCGGAACGCACGTGCTGCGCAACGGCGTCAATATCAACACGCCGCTGCCCGGAACCTACACCGGGGAGGGAACGGGGGTCTATCCGCTGGGGCCGCAGGGCGGAATTTACAACCTGATCGAGAGCGACGGCTATTTCAAGCAGCAACAGCTTGTGACCAACGTCAACTCGCGGCTGAATTCGCGCATCTCCATTTTCGGCTTCTACGCCTACGGCCACGCGGATACCAACGTCCTGGGGACGCCATCGAATCCGTACAATTTCGCCCAGGACTGGGGACGCGCGAACTACGATATCCGGCATCGCGTGAACATCAACGGCTCGATTCTGGGGTTGTGGGGCATCCGGCTTTCGCCCAATATCAGCTACAATTCCGCGCCGCCGTGGAACCTGATCGAAGGCGTCGACCAGTTTGGCGACGGGAGCCTCGGGAGCGCGCGTCCGGCGTTCGTTCCGGCGGGATTCACCGGCCCGGCGTGCACTCCGCAGATTGAACAGTCGCTTGCGCCGTGCGTCGCGACGGTCACCTTTGAGGGCGCCACGCACAGTTTCGTCGTGAACCCCACCCCCGGAATGAAAGTGATTCCGCCCAATTATTTTCCGGGCTACGGGCAGTTCAACTTCAACCTGCGCATCAGCCGGACGTGGGGCTTCGGTGAGTCGACCACGTCGCAAAATCAGCGCCAGGGCCGTGGCGGCGGACCGGGGGGCCCGGGCGGATTCGGCAGAGGGGTCGGCGGGCCGGGCGGCGGAGGCGGTCCGCGCGGCGGTGGTGGTCCCGGACCCGGCGGACCCGGCGGAATGTTCGGCGGCGATTCAAGCGGAAAACGCTACACGCTCACGGCCGGCGTGATGTTCCACAACATGTTCAACAACGTGAACTACGGCAATGTCGAAGGCGACCTGCTGTCGCCGCGGCTGGGCCAGCCGCTGGCGCTGGCGCAGATCGGCGGGTTCGGCGGAAACCAGTTCGCGCAGGCGTTCAACCGGCGCATCGATTTCTCGCTGCGCTTCAGTTTTTAGCGAGGCTGACGAGGTCCACAGGCTGAAGAATGTGTGTGAAAAAGGGGACAGACCGCTCTGTCCACTCCGACCGTGCATCGCCGGATCAATCACTTGCGTTTGGGGACAGAGTAGTCTGTCCCCTTTTTCACACAGACACTGAAGCCTGTGCCACATGATTCATGCAGCATCCCGGTGGCAGGGGCTTCAGCCTGTGAGACGTTGCGGTGACCGGCATGGAAATTTTTCGCTGGAGCGAAGTTGAAAAGCGCAGACTTGATCCGCTCACCACGCGGCAGGCGATTCACGGCGAATCGATCACCATCGCGCGATTCGAGGTGCGCAAGGGATCCCGGGTTGCCGAGCACAGCCATCCCCACGAGCAGATTTCGAGCGTCCAGTCGGGCGCGGTGCGGTTCACCGTCGGCGGCGAGAATTTGATCCTGCGCGCGGGAGAATCGGTGCGCATTCCTCCGCACGTTGCTCACTCGGCCGAGGCGCTTGAAGATTCCGTGGCGATTGACACGTTTTCGCCGCCGCGCGAAGACTGGAAATGATCCATGTGCCGGCGGTAGCTTTGCGCAAACGCGCGGAGCTGCGTGCGCAGGGTATCGGGCGCGGTTTCGAAGGGGTCTTCGGCGACGCCGTGATCCACCGGCGCGCAATCTTCTTCGTAGATGTAGGCGACGCGCAGGGTCGCGTCATCTTCGGAAAGAACGGAGAAGCGGACGGCGTCGGCTCCCTCGCGCGGAAGCCGCTGGCAGCGGCCGCGGGCGCAGCCCCAGTTGCACAGATCGCGCTGCGTTTGTTCGTCCGGCTCGAACGGATCGGCGGCTTTGCAAATGCCGCGATGGGGATCGATCAGCGGCAGGCGCGGCGAGTGAATCCACTCGCCCGGGTCCATGGGAGCGACGGGCTCAAAGTACGGGCAAGCCACGCGACCTCTTCACACCGGGTATCCTAACACCATTGGAACCGACTCGCATTGAAATTCTGAATGAGCTTCTGGCGGCGAACCCGGCGAACACCTTTGCGCGTTACGGGCTGGCGATGGAATACGTCAAATCCGGCGCGCTCGACCGTGCCGTGGAGCAGTTCGATGCGCTGCTGGCCACCGATCCCAGCTACGCGGCGGCATATTTTCACGGCGGGCAGGCGCTCGAAAAACTGGGGCGCCGCGCCGAAGCGCGCGATTATTACCGGCGCGGGGTCCAGGCGGCGCGCGATCCCCACGCTCGCAGCGAACTTCAGTCGGCCCTGGATATACTAGGAGACGACTAAGAGCCCGAGGCCCTTACCAGGTTGCGCGCTACATTCCTGATCCCGTTTTGTGTGCTGACGGCGGTGCTTGCCTGGCCGCAGGCGCACCCGCGCGCGCAGGCTCCCGGCGCGACGCACGGGCAGCTCGATTCGAGCGAAACGCTGTTCACAGTGATGACCGCGATCAACGCCGCGGGCTATGACGCGGAGATGGACAATCCGGTCAATTCGCCGGTGCGCAAGGCGGTGCGCGATCACCTGAAATCGCTGAACCTGCCGGTGGTGGAGGAGCTGCGGCGCTTCGTCCACGCACATAAGCAGACCGACCCCGGCGCCGATTTGAGCCAGTACATTTCCTATGCGCTGGTGATCGACGGTCCGCCGGATTTCGGCCGGCATTACGCCAACATCGTTCCTCCCGACGTGGAAGATCTGGAGGGATTGACGCCCCTGATCGTGCGTTTTTACCGGGAGGCGAACATCGCCGAGCTGTGGAAGCAGGTGGAACCGCAATACGATGAGATGATCGCGGAGCTTTCGCGGCCCATCGCCCGCGCAGTGTTGCAGGTGAACGCGTATCTGCGGCACGACACCGCGGGTTACCTGGGGCGCAATTTCCAGATTTACGTGGACCTGATGGGCGCGCCCAACCAGGTGCAGACGCGCAGCTACGTAGACGACTACTACGTGGTGGTTACGCCGTCATCCGAGCCGCACATCGATCAGATCCGCCACGCGTACCTGCACTATCTGCTGGATCTGCTGCCGCTGAAGTTCAGCGATGCGATGAAGGAGAAGCACGCCCTGGGCGATTACGCGCTGGGCTCGCCGATTCTCGAACAGCAGTTCAAGAGCGATTTCATGCTGCTCACCGCGGAGTGCCTGATCAAGGCCGTGGAGAGCCGGCTCGACAAGCAGCCGGCGGAGGTGGAGCAGGCGCTGCGGGAAGGTTTTGTTCTGACTCCCGCGATCGCCGAGCAGCTTCCGGCCTACGAGGCGCAGGAAGCCTCGATGCGGCTGTATTTTCCCACGCTCGTCGAAGGGATCGATCTGAAGCGCGAGGAGCAGCGCCTGGATCACATCGACTTCGCCACCACGCGGTCCACGCTGAAGATTCACGAGGTGACGCGCGAAGTTCCGGTGCAACTGACGGGCGCGGCCAAGACGCTCGACGACGCGGAGAAGCTGTACCTGGCACGCGACCTGGCGCATGCGCGGGACACGTTCATGCAGGTCCTGCGGGAGACCGACGTGAAATCGATGCATGCCAAGGCGTATTATGGTCTGGCGCGGATTTCGCTGCTTGAAAAGGACCCGGAGAAAGCCTACGGGCTGTTCAAGGCCGCACTCGAGCAGGATCCCGACGCGGAAACGAAATCATGGAGCCTCCTGTACCTCGGCCGCCTGGCCGATTCGCAGGGATGGCGCGATGAGGCGGTAGAACATTACAAAGCTGCGCTGGCCGTTCCCGGCGCGCCGGACACGGTGCGCCAGGCGGCCGGACAGGGAATCAAATCGGCATTTACGAAGAAACAATGAGAGGAAACATCCCCACATGAAACGATCACTTCTGGTCCTGGCGCCGGCATTTATCGCGCTCGCCGGCATCGCGTCGGCGCAGATGAAAGTGTCCAAGAAAGAATACGAAGCCTTCATGGCGATTCAGAACGCAACCACGCCCGACGCGCGCATCGCGGCGGTGGACAACTTCGTCGAGAAGTTCGCGGATTCCAAGCTCAAGTCGCAGGCGCTGTTCATGGGCGCCGACGCGGCGGAGCGCAAAAACGATACGGCGACGGCGATCACCTACGCGCAAAACGCGCTCGAAGCCGATCCCAAGAACTTCGAAGCCATGCTGCTGATTTCCGGAGAGCTGGCGCGCACCACGCGCGAGCACGACCTGGACCGCGAGGAGAAGCTGGCCAAGGCGAACAAGTACGCCAACGACGCGATCGCGGCAGTGAACGAGGCGGCGAAGCCCAACAACAACATCACCGATGACCAGTGGGCGAGCTACAAGAAGGACAAGGTCGCCGAAGCGCATCGCGACATGGCGATGTGCTTCGTCGATCAGAAGAAGTACGACGACGCGATCAAGGAGTTCAACACCTCGCTCGACGCGGGTTCCACGCCCGATCCCACCACCATGATCCGCCTGGCGGCGGCGTACGACAGCGCGGGAAAGCCGGACGACGCGATCGCGTTGCTGGATAAAGTCCTGGCGATGCCCACCCTTCCGCCGGCCTTGAAGCCTTTCGCGCAACATGAAAAAACCGTCGCGGAAGCCTTGAAGAACAAGAAATAGAACGGAGATCATGGCGGCGGACCTCACGATCCTGGAATCGGCTCTCGGCCACAGTTTCAAGGACCGTGAACTGCTCGAACGCGCGCTCACGCACAAGTCGCGCGTTTACGAGCGGGTCGCCGAGAGCGGTATCGCGGCGGACAACGAGCAGCTCGAATTTCTGGGCGACTCGATTCTGGGGTTCGTGGTGAGCGAGTGCCTGGTGCGGCGCTTCGCGTCGTTTCCCGAGGGGCGGCTCTCCAAGCTGAAGGCGCATCTGGTGAGCGCGGCGCGGCTGCACGAGGTCGCGCAGGAGCTGGGGTTGGGCGAATACCTGCTGCTGGGCCGCGGCGAGGAGATGAGCGGGGGGCGCGAAAAGAAGGCGCTGCTTTCCGACGCCGTGGAGGCGCTGATCGCGGCTCTGTATCTGGACGCCGGACTGGAGGCCGCGCGCCGGTTCATCGAAACGCGCGTGATCGGGGCGCTGCACGCGAGCGAGAACGCCGCCGAGGCGGCCGTCACGGATTACAAGAGCGCGCTCCAGGAGATGGCGCAGACGCTGAAGCTGCCGCCGCCGCGCTACGTCATCGTTGCCGAGAACGGTCCGGAGCATTCCAAGACGTTCACCGTGGAGGTGCGGCTGGGTAAGGAGTGGGTGAGCCAGGCGCAGGGGCTTTCCAAGAAAAGCGCGGGGCAGCGCGCGGCGCAGCAGATTCTGCAGCAGCTCACCGAATGGGGCCGCTGAACGAGCCGCGCGAGGCGGAACCGCTTTCGGGCGCCATCCTAATCGCCGATTACGATCCGCGCTGGCCGCAGGATTTCGAACGCGAGGCGGAAAAAATACGCGCCGCCCTGGGCCCGCGCGCGCTCGTGGTCGAACACGTCGGCTCGACTTCGGTTCCGGGCCTGGCGGCCAAACCGGTGATCGACATTCTCCTGGTGGTCGCCGATTCGGCGGATGAAGATTTCCACGCGCCTGCGCTCTCCGCCGCGGGTTATGCGCTGCGGATTCGCGAACCCGAATGGTTCGAGCACCGGATGTTCAAAGGGACGGAACCCGAAGTCAACCTCCACGTTTTTTCCGCCGGGTGCGCGGAGATCGACCGGATTCTCCTGTTCCGCGACTGGCTGCGCAGTCATCCGGACGATCGCGAACTGTATCAGGAAACCAAGCTGGCCCTCGCCGGTCGCGATTGGCGATGCGTGCAGGATTACGCGGACGCGAAAACCCAGGTTATCCGCGAAATCATGGATCGGGCCATGAACGGCGCGTAAAGTGCTACAACCTTAAATTGTGGACTGCATCCGCGGTTTGTGAAACGCGAGCACCTCGTCCACAGGCGCATCCATGAAACGTTTCGTGCTGGGATTCATCATCGGCCTGGTATTCGCAGGCATTGTGCTGTTCCTCATCGGCTACGCCGCGGTGCACTACGGCGAGCGAAAGGTCACGGTCGCGGACGGCTCGACCATCCTTCTGCACCTGGAAGGCGATCTGCCGGAGGCGCCGCCGGTGCAAATTCCCATTCCATTTCTCCAACAGGAGCAGCCGATGACGGTGCTCGACGTCTGGCAGCTCTTGCGCAAAGCCGCCGGGGATCCGCGCATCCGGGCGATCGTGCTGGAGCCGCGCGACCTGGACATCGGCTGGGCAAAGCTCGAAGAAATTCACGACGACGTGCTGAATTTCCGCAAATCGGGCAAGCCGGTGTATGCGTACCTGCGCGGTCCCACCGCGCGCGAGTATTACATCGCCACGGCGGCCGATAAAATCTACATGTCGCCGGAAGAGGAGCTGGACCTGAAGGGCATCCGCGCGCAGCTTCTGTACTTCAAGGGCACGCTCGACAAAATCGGCGTGGACATGGAATTCGAGCACATGGGCAAGTACAAGGACGCGCCGGATCAGTTCACCAAAACCGCGCCCACGCCCGAAACGCTCGAGGTGACCAACCAGATTCTCGACCAGTATTACGGCAACCTGGTGGACGTGATCGCGAAGGGGCGCAACAAGAAGCCGCAGGACGTCCGCGCGGCGATCGACAACGGGCCATTCGTCGGCAAATCGGCGGTGGACGCCGGATTCGTAGATGAGCTGTTGCACGAAGACCAAGTTTTCGGCCGGCTCAAGACGGCGCTGAACGCCGAGGTCAAGCGGATCGGCGGCGAGGATTATTCGCGGGCGCAGCTTGCGGGATTTACGGGCAACACGAAGATCGCGTACGTGGTGGGCGAGGGCGACATCACGCGCGGCGCGACGCACGAAAACGGAACCGAATCGGGCATCACCGCGACCTCCATGGTGAAGCTGCTGCGAAAGGTGGAGAACGATGCTTCGATCAAGGGCGTGATCCTGCGCATCGATTCGCCCGGAGGCGACGGCATCGCCTCGGATGACATTCTGCACGCGGCCAAGGAGCTGGCGGCGAAAAAACCGATGATCATTTCCATGTCGGACCTGTGCGCCTCCGGCGGATATTTCATCGCCATCACCGGCGATCCGATGATCGCGTATCCCAACACGCTCACCGGATCGATCGGCGTGTTTTTCGGGAAAGTGAACGCCAAGGGGCTGTTCGCCAAGCTGGGCATCACCGAGACGGTGCTGACGCGCGGCCGCTTCGCGGATATCGACGACATCGCCGCGCCGCTCGACGACGCCGGGAAAGCCAAGCTCCAGCATGAGCTGGAGGTTTTCTATCGCGGTTTCGTGGAGCGCGTGGCCGAAGCGCGCAAGCGTCCCTACGACCAGGTCGAGCCGCTGGCGCAGGGCCGCGTGTGGCTGGGCGCGCAGGCCAAGCAGAACGGCCTGATCGACGCTCTGGGCGGCCTCGACGCGGCGGTCCAGATGATCAAGCAAAAGGCGAACATCGCGGCATCGGAAAAAATCGACCTGGTGACGTATCCGCCGCGCCGGACCATCTGGGACGTGCTGTTCAACCGCTCGGATGACAGCGCGGAGATCGCCTCGCGCGCGCTCGCTTCGGTGGGCGTGAGGGGGCTGCCGATCGAGTCGCTGATGCACGGAGGAACGCTGGCGCTGTTGCCGTTCCAGGTGGAAGTGAAGTAGCGGCGTTGCTTTCCATTTTTCGGGTGTTGGACTGTTTCACCCCGGCCTCACGGCCAGGGCTTGGCGGTCATCGTGCAAGCCCCGCCGGTCACGGCGGGGTGATACGCCGGTTTCAGGCACTACCCGCCCTCCCGGCGAGCCGGGATCGAAGTACAATCACAACATGCGCCGCCTCACCATTCTGCTTTCGCTGACCCTGTGTGTCGAGCTCAGCGCCCGCCAGCCCGTTCATGCCCGCCATGCCATGGTGGGCGCCCAGGAGGAACTGGCCACCGACGCCGGCGTTCGAGTTCTGAAGGCGGGCGGAAACGCGGTGGATGCGGCCATCGCGGTCGGCTTCGCGCTCGCCGTGACGCATTCGAGCGCAGGAAACATCGGCGGCGGCGGATTCATGCTGATCCGCATGGCCGACGGCCGCAGCACGTTCATCGATTTTCGCGAGCGCGCGCCGGAGCACGCTTCGCATGACATGTACCTCGACGCGAAGGGCAACCTCACGCGCGACAGCGTCGAAGGATGGCGCGCTTCGGGCGTTCCGGGCACCGTGCGCGGATTCGGCTGGCGCATGAAAAATACGGGCACATGAAGTGGTCTGAGATCATGGAGCCGGCCATCGCGCTCGCTTCCAAGGGCTACACGCTCACCTACGACGAGGCGCAGTCGATGCAGCGCTCGCGCAATCTGGCGAAGTTCGAGGATTCGCGCCGCATCTTCCAGCGCGACGGAAAGTTTTACGAGCCCGGCGACACGTTCGCGCAGCCGGAGCTGGCGCGCACGCTGGAGCGCATCGCGAAAAACGGCGCGCATGAATTTTACGACGGCGAGACCGCGAAAAAGCTGGCCGAGGACGAAGCGCAGAACGGCGGCCTGATCACGCTTGCGGATCTCAAAAACATGACCGCGGTCGAGCGCAAGCCGCTCACCGGTAAATACAAGGGCTACGACGTGATCACCTCGCCTCCGCCGAGCTCGGGCGGCGTGGGGATATTGCAGATGATGGCGATGCTCGAAGGGTCGGGCTACGAAAAATCGGGCCTCAATTCAGCCGCAGAGATTCACTACGTGGCCGAGACCATGCGGCGTTTTTACGCGGACCGGAACGAATACCTGGGCGATCCGGATTTCATCAAGAATCCGATCGCGGGTCTGCTCGATCCGGCGTATATCATGAAGCGCCGCGCCACGATCGAGCCGGATCGCGCCACGCCGAGCGATCAGGTGAATCCGGGCAAGCCCAAGGGCGCCGAGAGCACCGAAACGACGCACTTCAACGTGGTCGATGCGGAGGGCAACGCGGTTGCGGTGACGTACACTCTCAACGGCGGGTTCGGTTCCGGCGTGACGGCGCCGGGCCTGGGATTCCTTTTGAACAACGAGATGGACGACTTCGCGTCAAAACCGGGCACGCCGAATATGTTCGGGCTGGTGCAGGGCGAAGTGAACTCGATCGCGCCGGATAAACGGCCGTTGTCGTCGATGGTTCCGACGATGCTGGTCAAGGACGGGAAGCTGTTCATGGTGGTGGGCGCGCCGGGAGGATCGCACATCATTACGGGCGTGATGCAGGTGATTCTGAACGTGGTCGATTTCGGGTTGAACGCGCAGGATGCGATCGATTCTCCGAGGTTCCATCATCAGTGGAAACCGGACCGGCTGGAACTGGAGCGCGGAATTTCGCCCGACACGGCGGCGCTGCTCAAGCAGATGGGCTATCAGATCCAGCAGGACGGCCGCGTGTCGGTGGCGCGCGTGGAGGATATCGTGATCGACGGCGGATGGCTGCAAGGCGGATCGGACGGACGCGGCGCCGGCGGAAAGGCCGCCGGGTACTGATGCAGCGCGCGCTTTCGACGCACCTGCTGGTCAATCATCGGCTGACCACGGTCTGGCTCGATCGCATCTGGGACGCGGGGATTCCGCTGGTGGAGATTTTTTGCGCGTGCCAGCATTTCGATTATCACGATCGCGCGCAGATGGTGGAGCTGGGCCACTGGTTTCGCGATTCCGAGCTGAAACTGCACTCCCTCCATTCGCCGATGTATTCGGACGACGTATGGGGCCGGTCCGGTCCGGACGCGGTGGTGAACATCACGGAGCCGGTGAAGATCCGGCGCATGCACATCCTCGACGAGATCAAGCGCGCGCTGGATCTGGCCGAACTGGTGCCGTTCCGCTACCTGGTGCAGCATCTGGGCGCGACGGGCGACGAATTCGATCCGCGCAAGCTGGACGCGGCGTTTTCCTCGCTCGAAGAGATCAACATTTTCGCGAAGCAGCGCGGCGTGGAGGTGCTGCTCGAAAACACGCCCAATCAGCTTGCCAGCGCGGAACGTCTGCTGATGTTTTTCG
>JASHWA010000421.1 GCA_030044325.1 Bryobacteraceae bacterium | reverse complement strand
TGAAGCAAGGAACTCTGCTCGGTTTGCTCGCGCTGGCGTCCGCCTTCGGCCAGCAGCCACGATTCGAGGTTGCGGATGTTCACGTCAGTCCGACGGCGCGTGGATTTGGTGGAAACTTCGGTGGCGTGCTTCGCGAGGGAAGATATGTGAACCGCGATGCGACCATGCTCGATCTGATCGGGTCTGCGTATGGCGTTTCTGAGGACAATATCGCTGGCGGCCCCGGATGGATCGGCTCCGACCTATTTGATGTAATCGCCAAAGTTCCGGACGGCACGAAGCAGGCGACGGCGAAGCTCATGTTACAGGCGCTGTTGGCGGATCGGTTCGCCTTGGTGGTTAGGAACGACACGCGTCCGGTTCCGCGCTATGTGCTGAGCGTCGCAAGAAGCGGATCGAAGCTGAAGCCCGCGAGCGGATCGGACACTTCTGGATGCAAGCCGCACCAGCAGGGCGGCGCAGGCGACCCGGGTGACCCTGCTTCGATGCCCAATCTAAAGGTTACCTGCCGGAACCTCACATCGGCGGCGATCGCGGAAAACCTGCATGAGATGGCGGGCGGTTATCTGGATCATGATGTCATCGATTCGACCAAACTCGAAGGCGCTTGGGATTTTGACCTTGAGTGGACCGGGCGTGGCTTACTGGCTGCGAAAGGCGACGCGGGCATTTCAGTTTTCACCGCCGTCGAAAAGCAGTTGGGGTTGAAGCTGGAAATTGAGAATGTTCCGATGCCGGTGTTAGTGATCGACAAAGTGAACCGAAAGCCGACGGCAAATCCGGAGGGCGTTGCGACGGCTCTACCGGTAGCAGCCGCACGGTTCGAAGCGGCGATCATAAAGCCGGCAAACCCGAACGACCGTCCCTTTGTCGGCCTGCTCTATACGGGCGGCAGCCAGATGAGGGCCGGTGGAACGCTGCGCGATCTGATCGCGATGTCCCTTCAGATCCCCACCAATGTCTCGAGCGACCTGGTGGTGGGGCTCCCGAAATCTGCGGACTCGCAGCGCTGGGATATTACGGCCAAAGTGCCGCTGACGGGCGAAGGTGCTCCCAATGTCGTTCGCGGCCGGCCACAGCCTCCGCCGCTCAGCATCGGTCTGGAGATGTTACGCGGCTTGCTGGTGGACCAGTTCGAGATGAAAACGCACACGGAGAATCGTGAAGTGACGGTCTATGCGTTGATGCAGGCAAACGGCAAGCCGAAGTTGACGCGCGCCGGCGACACCGAGCGTTCCGGCTGCAAGCCAGACCCGTCGGCGCCGAAACCCGCGACGAAGGTCAATATGATGATCGGCTGCAAGGCGACTACGATGGCTGAACTGGCACAGAATTTGCAGCAGATGGCGGGCGCTTACATCGACCACCCCGTAGTTGACGCCACCGGGCTTGAGGGAGAGTGGGACTTCCTGATCGGCTGGACGCCCCGAGCCCTGCTGCAGCCGCAGCAGCCTCCGAATCCGAACTCGAATGGTGCCGTCGCGGAAGCGTCCGATCCAGGTGGGATCTCGGTTTTCGAGGCGGTCGAAAAGGAGCTTGGCCTCAAGCTGGTGAAGCAAAAGCGCTCACTTCAGGTGATCATCGTGGATCATGTGGATGAGAAACCGATCGAGTAATCCGACCATTCGACAATCGGAGGGCTCGTGACACAACCGCTACCAAAGCCACCTGGATTTCCTGTCCCGGAGCGATAGCGCGAAGTGAGCCAAGCGTCCGATAACACGTTACAACGGGGTGCATCTAAAGGGTAGTCACATGTTCACCATGGGACGTATCGGGCATTGACCGTCACCGCGCCAGGAAACTGGCCCGAACGCGGGTTGGGCGCGACGACCGTCGCCGCAGCGCTCTGATTGGCCCGGTTCAGGGCGTGACGCGGAAGGATCAGGACCGCTTCTCATGGTTCCGAATATTCCGACATCATTTGCCGGATCGGGCGGATTCAAGCGCCGCCAGCCGCTTCTCCAGCAACTGGATCGCTTCGGCCTGCTGCTCGATCAATTGATGCTGCTTCTGCACCTCGTTCAAAAGCATCGGGGTAAGCTTGGAATACTGCACGGTCTCGACCTGGCCGTTAGTGTTCTTCGAAACCATTTCCGGGTACACGCCCGCCACTTCTTCCGCGATCAGGCCGTAATCGATTGGTTTCGATCCGTCGGCGAGCGGCTGCTTATAGCGGAAGGTCACCGGACGCAGCCGGAAGAGCCCGTCGCTTGCATCGTCCATGTCCTGGACGTCCTCCTTATAGCGAATCGATGAGCTCTTTGTGCCTAACTGGCCTTCGGAATCGACGTAAACCTCCGCTCCGGTGGTGCCGGTGGTGACGCCGTAAATGCCCGCAACGTAAATCGAGGTCTGATTCGGCGAGGCGCCGATGCGGATCACGCCGCTGTCGGTGGACGAGCCGGCGACCTGCGCGCCGATGTCGATGTTGTAGCTGCCCGTGGTCAGGCTATATCCGGCATTCATGCCGATGGCCGTGTTGTACGTCCCGCTGGTTACGTGATAACCGGACTCCTCGCCGACCGCGACGTTCTCTCCGCCGGTGGTGTTCGAATACAGGGCCCAGGGACCGACCGCAGTGTTGTAATCCCCCGTCGTGTTTTGCGTCAGGGACAGGTATCCGAACGCGGCGTTGCCGGCTCCGGCTGCGTCCGCGTGCAGGGCGCTCCAACCGGCAGCCGTGTTGTAATCGCCGGTCGCGCTGGTAAGCGCGCCGTTGCCGACCGCGACCGCCTGCTGGGTGCTCGATTGCGACAGCGCGGGATCTCCTCCGATCTGGTACCCGGAACTGACATTGACCGTCCCCGCCACGCTCACCGTGGTTCCCGACTGCGTCATGATCGAGTTGCCGATGGCGCTGGTTCCGGTAAACACGGGAATTGTGTTGGTGGTGCCGCCCGTGGTGGTGACATCCGATGCCAGAACCGCCTGGCCAAGGAACGCGCCGAAGCACGCCATCGTTGTTAAGGTGCTGCGTTTGGTCATGAAAACTGCCTCCCTGGTTTAGTAGCGGTCAGCTCGCTGTACCCGATCCCGCTGGTTTCACCTGAGCATTATGAAACCGATGCAGACCGGAAACCACGCCGAAACCCGGGGAACAAATTACCACCAGAATCAGTTGGACCGCGCTCCCTTGTTTCAATGGTCCGGATGCTCGCGACCGGCACACGCTCGTATGAAGCGCGGCAGCGTGTCACCTACATCGTCTTTCGCGACGCAACAGTAGGCGCCTGCATCCAGGGCTTCCTGCCAGGGGCGGTCGCCCCGATATGTCGCCAGACCGATGATACGAGCGCCTGGATCGACGGCCCGGATTTGAAGGATCGCATTCAGGGCGCCGGGCGCGGGGAGATCAAGGTCGAGGAGGACCACGTCCGGCCGGTGCTGGAGATACAGATCCAGAGCTTGTCCGGCCGTGGCCGCGGCGCCGGCCAGGTGAAGATCGTCTTGCAAACGCACCAGGAGCGCGAGGCCGTCGCGCATCAATGTATTGTGATCCACCACCAGGACGCGGATAGAGCGAGTGTTCACGGGTGCCCTCCAGGTTAGCGGGAGACGGGCTCGGAGGAAATGCCCAAAACAAGCTGTCAGGCACCCACTGATCTTAGTCGATCAATACTGTTGATCAACACCGTTGATCAACACCGGGTGGATCACTCCAGGTGGACGATGCCGCGCCGTGCGGCGACGGCGACAGCCTCGGTACGGTCGTGCACGCTGAGCTTCGCGAGGATGTTCCGGACGTGGCCCTGCGCAGTGTCTTCACTGATTCCAATCTGGGCTGCGATTTCCTTGTTGCGCAGCCCGCGGGCGATCAGGCGCATCACCTCCAGCTCACGCGGGGTCAACTCCGGTTGCAAGACGCGCTCCGCCAGCCGTTTAGCCACCGGCGCGGGCAGCGGCCGGCCACCGGCCATCACCTCGCGGATGGTTCTCGCCAGGTCCTCTGCAAGTGTGTCCTTTAACAAATAAGAGGACGCGCCCGCCTGAAGCGCGCGATAGATGTCGTGGTCGCCTTCATAGGTGGAAAGCACTACGACTTTCGCATCGGGATAAGCCTGGCGGATCGCTTGAATCGCCTCCACGCCGCCCATCACCGGCATTCGCAGATCCATCAGAACGATATCGGGCTGATGTTCGCGGAACAACTCGATGGCCTCCTTGCCATTTGTGGCGGCGGCCACCACCTCCATGTCCCGTTCCGCGGATAGTGACGTGTTCAGGCCCGTTCGCAGGAGCTGGTGATCGTCCACCACCAGAATTTTGATTCGCTCCATAGTCCTATTCTGCCTGTACTCGAACGACCGCTTCGACGGTGGTCCCTCGCCCGCGTTCCGTTTCGACCTTCCAGCGGGCGCCAATGCGGTCGGCGCGCTCGCGCATATTTCGCAGACCCCAGTGTCCGGCTCGCAGGCCGGCCTCGTCGGGGTCGAAGCCGCTTCCATCGTCCTCTACGCGCAGACGAAGCGAGCCGCCGTCGTAGGCGAGCGACACCCGAATCTCGCGCGCGTGCGCGTGGCGCACGGCGTTGGCCACAGCCTCCTGGCCGATTCGCAACAACGCCTCGTCCACTTCCTCCCGCATCGGGCGAGGCTGACCCGTCACCGTCATGCGAAGATGCACGGGATGTCCCGCGACGATCTGTTCCACGGCATCCCGGAGCACGGCGGGTAAAGCGCGGCCTTGCAGCATGGGCGAGCGCAGATCCTGCACCTTTTGCCTCGCCTCCCGAAAAGCCCCGTCCACTTGCTTTCGAACCGCTCGAAGCGAGGATACGGCCGTCTCCGATTGCGGGGCGAGTTGTTTGGCCACGCCGTCCAACTGAAGCGAAATGCCCGCTAGGTTCTGGAGAAGCGTGTCGTGGAGCTCGCGCGCGATACGCGTGCGCTCGTCCAGCCGCTCCTCGTAGAGCAGCCTGACCCGCTCGGTCGCGGCGCTTAACCGGCGCCGGTAGGAGAGGAACGCCGCGCAGACCATCGCCGCCACGGCAAAGGATTCGAACCACCACCGCCTCCACACCGGCGGAAGAATTTCGAAATCGACATCCGCGGACGACGCGCTTTCCCGGCCCTCCGAATTGATTGCCTTCACCAGGAAGCGGTAGTGACCCGGCGCGAGCTCGGCGTAGTTCACCTCGTGATCCCGGCCGGGTCCCTGCCACGCCGTATCCGCGCCCTCCAATCTGTACATGTAGCGCAAGTCAGCCTCGGACTCGTCGCTGAAGCCGACGAAAGCAACCTGAAGCTGGTTTTGCGACGGCTGAAGGTCTCCACTCACGATGCGCGTCTCGCCGACTTGCGAAACCGGATATCGCGTGCGGCCGATTTGCAGTTCCGTGATGCGCACGGTGGGTATGGCGGGCGCCCGGTCCGCAGCCGGGGACATCCTCGACAGACCCTGAGTGGTGGCGAACCACAGATCGCCGGAGCGGTCGCGCATCGCCATCGTGACGTCTCCATGCGCCAGTCCGTCGGCCGTCGTGAAGTGCTTGATGCGGCCGTTTTTCGGGTCTATTCGATCCACGCCTTTCGGGGTGGAGGCATAGATGAGGCCGGCCGCATCCTCCACCAGGGACCCGGTGTCATCGCTCGACAACCCGTCGGACGCCTTGTAGACCCGCACTTGAAAATGCGGTGAGCCGGGGTTTTCCACTACTCCCAGCCCGTTGAAAGACGTCATCCACAATCGCCCGGCGCTATCGACCAGCAGTTCACGAATCTGGCCGCCCGGAACGCCGTCAGACTGCGCAAATCGGGTGAATTGCCGGCCGTCATAGCGAAGCAATGTTCCGCCGCTGAACAGGCCCATCCAGATATTGCCCTGTTGGTCTTCAGCGAACGATTGAACTCCGGCTCCCGGGTTCAGACCGGTCGGCATCCACGACGCCGCTTCGGTCGAAGGATCCCAGCGCAACAGCCGCTCAGGCCCGGCGGCGGCCCAGATCCTGCCCTTCGAATCCTCAAAGATCTGATAAACCGACACGCCGCGCGCATAGCAGGTCTGCGGCCGCATGTCCGCCAGGAGAGCGGCGTCGGCCGCCGCATATCTGCACAGGCCGGTGCTGGTTGCCGCCCACCATGCGCCGTCCCGGCCTTGGAGCAGAATATGATGTCCCCACGATCCTTCCTTCGAAAATCCCGCGAGCGGCGAGGCGTGGAAGCGGAGCCCGTCAAACACGCTTACCCCGAACGTTCTGGACTCGTCCGTGGTGATCGCTACAGGTGTTCCATCGCGGCTGCGAAAGACCGACCAGACGCGATCCGTCTTGAGACCGTCCTGTTCGCGAAACGTGGTGAATCCGCTGGTTCGGATTTGCATCACCCCGGCGGCTTCGGTTCCCGCCCACATGTTTCCCGCGCGGTCCGGGGCGAGGACGTTGATCTGTCGATCGGTCAGGCCCTGGACCCGCGTCATCAGCCGGAATGCCTTGGCGCCGGGGAGCGATCGCAAGATTCCCGCGCTGGCGCCCACCCACAGGGTCCCATCCGACGCGTTGGTCAGCGAGGTGATATCGAGCTTGACGCCGCCGATCTGCCGGAATATGCGGTCGACCCCGATTTCGCCCGGTTGGCTCCCCTTGCGCATCAGGATCAACGCGCCTTGCGTCCCTGCCCAAACCCTGCCGTCGCGATCGAGCGTCAGCGCCCGCACGTTCTGTGTCCAATCGTCGATGCGGATGTGCTGGACGCCGCCGTCTGTAGCGATCACGTCGACTCCCGATTGCGTGGCCACCCACACCTGATGACTGCCGTCCTCGAGCAGATCAGACACCACGTTTCGATCCTGCGCAGGAGCCGACAAACGCTGTGGCCGGAACTGGTAGCCGTTCACGATTTCGAACAGCCCTCCGAACGTTCCGCACCAGATTCGCCCCGCCGAGTCCTGCATCAGAACGGTAATGGCGCGCGCGGCGCGGTTGTCTCCAGGCAGGTACGTCGTGATATTTCCACGGTGGAATCGGCAGAGCCCGTTCAGGGTTCCGACCAGATATTCGCCGGAGTGGGTTTCGAGCAGAGCGGTCACGTTCCGGTGCGGAAGTCCCTCTTTCATGCCGAAGTTGACCATGCGATGACCGTCGAACCTCGACAGTCCTTCCGGCGTGCAGAACCAAACGAAGCCCAACGAATCCGAGACGATCTGGTTGATTTGGTTAGCCGCGAGCCCATCGGCCACTGTGTAGGATTGAATCGGCGGTACTTCAGCGATCAGAAATGACGCGAAGGCGAATGCCGTGATCACGGTCGGCCACCGTCTCATGGATGCTCCGGATCTTTAGTGTAGCCTGCCTTGGTTTCGGCGCGTTAGCCATCAATGTCCTCCCCTTCTCTTTCCGCGCCAAGGCCGCTGGCGATTCGTTCAGATCGACGACGCCGTGGCTCAGGGTTGTTCGCGCTATTTAACGGCGCAAGACGCAGGTCATCGGTAACCATCACATGAACACCACTTGGCGAACGACGGCGGCGCGCCGATACTGGCGGCATGTCGAAAACACAGCAATCGCGGCGCGAGTTCTGGCGGCAGTTGGTGGCGCAGCAACAACAGAGCGGCGTGTCGGTGCGGGCGTTTTGCAGACAACACGACACCAGCGAGCATAGCTTCTATCAGTGGCGGAAACGCCTCGCAGCGCAGCTTCCGGTGAAGTTCGCGTTGGTCGAAATGGATGCCGGTTTGCCGCGCAAGGATCTGGCGATCGAACTTCTCCTGGCCTCCGGCGAGCGGCTGCGGATCGGTGCCGGCTTCGACGCGGCCACGTTGCGCGCGGTGCTGAGCGTATTGCGCGAGCCGCGATGATTCATCCGCCGGCCAGCGTGCGCGTGTATCTGGCGACCACGCCCTACGACATGCGCCGAAGCTTCGACGGGTTGCATGCGCTGGTGAACGCGGTGATGCAATTGGACGCCTTCGCGGGCCATTTATTCGTCTTCGCGCTCCGGCAGTTGCTCGCAGCCAATGCTAGCCCTCGATTTTGACGGGTACATAAAAAAAGGATTCCCGCCCGCCAATTTCATGCGATCCCATCAGGCATAATCACGACCAGATTTAACTTGCTGTTTCCCGCGAGCGGAGTGATGAATGTCACGACCGCAATCAGCGGCAAGGAGAAACAGCGATGAGCACCAACATAATCGATTCAGAGAAGACGGCGGCGGCCGCGCCCGAGCGCCAGCCCGCCAGAGCGAAGCGCACGCCCAAGTCGGCCAAGAGCGCCAAGCCGGCGAAGAAATCGCGCCACGCCACCAAGGACGCGAAGCCCAAAGAGCGACCGGCGAACAAGAAAAGCGAGGTCATCGACCTGATGCGCCGGCCCGGCGGCGCGACGTTTCGGTACACATTTGGTGCAGAATCGCCTTCCAAGTCCCCGTTTTCCATGAATTTCTGCGGTCGCTGGGAATTGGAGGGCCTCGGCAATACTCTCCGGAAGGACGGCTCGGCCGTTCCGCTAGAGAGCGACTCCTCAGCGCCTCAGCCGGCGGCGAACCCAGGCTCAAAGTTCAAATTCTACGATCAAGAGTTGCCTCGCAGTCGTCATTCTGTCGGCGAGGCGACCTTTTTTATTGGGACCGCCAAAACGGGAACGGACTGAATAGCTTTTTGAAGCGCTTGGAAAATCCGGCGCACATAGCGGCAGCCCCCAGGAATACTAGGCCGGACGCGGCGAGCAACCATGTTCCCGGTTC
>JASHWA010000420.1 GCA_030044325.1 Bryobacteraceae bacterium | reverse complement strand
AGATTCAGTCCGGCCCGAACTGGGATGACGATTTAGGCGGATCTCCCATCTACGCTGCCAACGACCCGAATCTGAAGAATCTGGATTCATCGACACGCGATCAGCTTTTCGCGGTCGAGCAGTTGGTGATGTTTTATCTTCCCAGGATCTGCAATCACTGCTTGAATCCGTCCTGCGTGGCGTCCTGTCCGTCGGGTGCTTTGTACAAACGCGGCGAGGACGGAATCGTGCTGGTGGATCAGAACCGCTGCCGCGGCTGGCGGGCGTGCGTGGCTGCTTGCCCGTACAAAAAAGTTTTCTACAACTGGAGCACGGGGAAATCGGAAAAATGCATCCTGTGCTATCCGCGACTGGAAACCGGCCAGGCGCCGGCGTGTTTTCATTCCTGCGTCGGACGAATCCGTTATCTGGGGATCGTGCTCTATGACGCTTCGCGGCTCGAGGCAGCGGCGAGCCTGCCGGTCGAGCAACTGGTCCAAGCACAGCGCGACCTGATTCTCGATCCGAACGATCCCGAAGTGATTGCCGCGGCACGCCGAAACGGTATTCATGAAGCGGTGATCGAATCGGCACAGCGCTCGCCGGTCTATCAGTTCGTCAAAATCTGGAAACTCGCCTTGCCGCCGCACATCGAGTATCGCACCATGCCCATGCTGTTCTATGTCCCGCCGATGGCGCCGGTCATGTCCGCGCGCGATGGCCAGACGCTCACCAATATTTCCGTGGATCTATTCCATGACATCGATCATGCGCGCGTTCCGATGCAGTACCTCGCCAGTCTCTTTGGCGCGGGCGATCAGGCCGGCGTGCGCTACGCGCTGCGGAAGCAAAAAGCGGTGCGCTGGTATCGCCGCGCGATCACCGTCGGTGACGTGACCAGGGAAACCGCCGAACAGATGCTCCGCGAGGCGGACTGTTCGGCCGAAGAAGCCGAAGCGATTTACCGGCTCACTTCGCTGTGCACGTTTGAGGACCGGTTCGTGATCCCTCCCATGCATCGCGAGGAAGCGATCGAAATGTTGAGCGACCCGCACGAGCACAAGCAGAATGTCGGTTTCGGATTTTTGTCAGGTCCGCGGAGGGCGATGTGAACGCACGATACGAATCGCTGGTTCGCCTTTTCGAATATCCGGACGAATCATATATCGCGCACTGCCTCGATGCCGCGCTGGATGAATTCGCAGCGGCGATGGCAACGCTTTCCACCGGCGAGATTCAGGAGCAGTTCACCGCCACTTTCGACTGGAATCCGGCGACCGCGCTCGAAATCGGCTGGCACCTTTATGGCGAGCAGTATGCGCGCGGCGAATTTCTGGTCCGGGTTCGCGAGGAATTGCGGCGGCATGGAATCGCCGAGTCGGCCGAACTCCCGGACCATCTGACCCACGTTCTAGCGCTGTTGGCCCGCATGGAGGACACCAAAGCGGAAGAATTCGCGCGCGAATATGTCGCGCCGGCGGTCGCAAAATTGGTGTCGGTATTAGAACAGAAGCAAACTCCCTTTGCCATCCTCATGCGCGCGGTTCGCGAGGCGCTGCCGGTTCAAGTGGACGTGCCGCAGGCGAAGGTGGAGTTGCCAGTGCTCGCAGGGGGTGACTAGCGATGGAAAATTTCTGGGCGTATCTTGATCCGGTTTTCTTCGGGATTCTTCCCTACATCGCGTTTTTCGTATTTTTCCTGGTCACCATTCAGCGCTACCGCTCGCGCAGCTTCAGCTATACGAGCTTGTCATCGCAATTCCTGGAAAACCGCCTGCACTTCTGGGCCGTGGTGCCGTTTCACTACGGAATCCTGGCCGTGCTTGCGGGACACGTACTCGCGTTTTTGATCCCCCGGCAGATTCTAATGTGGAACAGCAATCCGCTGCGTCTTTACGTACTCGAAATTACGGGTCTGGTCTTCGGGATTCTCGCGGCGATTGGACTGGTCGCATCTATGATCCGGCGGTTGAAGGTCTCAAAGGTAGGCACCGTGACCACCCGGCGCGATTGGATTCTCTACGCCATGCTGCTTGTCCAGGTGCTCACCGGAATTGAAATCGCGGTCCGTTTGCCGTGGGGTTCGTCCTGGTTTGCTGCGGTCGCGTCTCCTTATTTCTGGTCGATTCTGAAATTCAACCCGCGGGTCGATCTGATTTCGCCACTGCCCTGGCTGGTGAAGCTGCATGTGATCAACGCTTATGCCGTTATCGGATTTTTTCCCTTCACCCGCCTGGTACACGTTCTGGTGATTCCGAATCCGTACCTCTGGCGCAAACCGCAGGTAGCGCGCTGGTATGCCCGGCCCGAAGGAAATCTTTCATGAAGGCGGTGAACGAGACGGCTCCAGTGAAGTTCCGAACTGAGGGAGCGCCGTCGATCCTGGGCCGAGCCGTTCAGACGTTGCATCCGGCCTACTTTGCGATGGTGATGGCCACCGGCATCGTGGCGGTCGCCCTCGACCTGCTGGGTATGACCATGCTGGCGAAGGCCCTCACCTGGCTGAACGTGGCAGCCTTCGCGGTGCTGTGTTTGATGACCATGGCCCGCGCGGCGTTGTTCCCGCGCGAAATGTTTGCCGATCTGATCGACCACAATCGCAGCGTCGGATTCTTCACGCTCGTTGCCGGGACCTGCGTTCTCGGTACTGAGTTCATTGTGATCTTTGAGGATTATGGAGCGGCTTCAATTCTCTGGTTCGTGGCTATCGCGCTGTGGTTCGGCATCACGTATACCGTCTTCACGTCGCTCACCGTGAAACGGAATAAGCCCCCGCTGCCCGACGGAATTAATGGCGGCTGGCTGGTCGCGGTGGTGGCAACACAGGCGGTCTCAAACCTGGGCGGGATGCTCGTGCCGGTGTTTAAGGGGCATACAGAAATCGTGCTGTTCTTTTCTTTAGTGATGTGGCTGGCCGGCGGCATGCTCTACGTATGGATGATTTCGATTATCTTCTATCGCTACACGTTCTTCGGCTTTTCACCGGCGGACCTGATGCCGCCCTATTGGATCAACATGGGCGCCATGGCGATCTCCACGTTGGCCGGAACCACTCTCATCGGCAACGCTCCACGCTGGCACTACCTCGAACAATTACTCCCGTTTCTTCACGGCTTCACGATTTTCTTCTGGGCAACTGCTACGTGGTGGATTCCGATGCTGGTCATCCTCGGGTTCTGGCGGCATATCTACAGGAGATTCGCGATTCGCTACGACCCGCTCTACTGGGGGATGGTCTTTCCGCTGGGAATGTATACAACGTGCACATTCCGGTTGGCCAGGGCCACCGGGATCGGGGACCTTTCGATTATCGTCCACGTTTTCGTGTACGTCGCTTTTATTGCCTGGCTCGCAACGTTTGCCGGACTGCTACACACGCTCTGGAACAGCGCCTTTAAACGCGAGGCGGCTCTGGCATGAATTCAAACCCGACCACTTCGCTCGGAAATGACGTCCAGTCGAGGCAGAACTCGGTTTGCGACCAGCCTTCACGATTGGCGCCTCGCTGCGCAGAACCAAGGGCGATAATATAGACGCCAGCCTTCTTGCGCACGTTGTTCCAGGCGGTCTTCAGCGAGGTGATCTGCCTCGCCGGGTCCTTCGGGAAGCGGCTGCCGCGGGGAAACACGAAGCAGTCTGGCTGCAGATTGCCAAGTTGGTCCGCCCGCGCTGGCACCCGCTTCAAGATTAACGTGCTTCGCCTATACTGTCCGGTTGCGGTAGACCAGAAGGAAACCGGCGGGCACCAGAAACACGGTCAGCACGACCGAGACGAGAAGACCGCCGATAAGCACGCGCGCCAGCGGCGCATAGGATTCGCTGCCCTCGCCGAGCTTCGTCGCCATCGGAAGAAGACCAATGATGGTTGCCAGCGACGTCATGAGAATCGGCCGCAGGCGCACACGGCAGGATTCAATCACGGATTCCGCAACGCTTCGACCTTCGACCCTCAAATGATGCGCGAACTCCACGATCAGGATGCTGTTCGACATGGCGATGCCGGCCAGCATCACCACGCCCATCAGAGACATCACGTTCAAGGTCGTTCCAGTCAATATGAGGGTGATGAGCACTCCGGAAATTCCCGGTGGAAGCGCCAACAGGATGATCATAGGGTCAATTGCGGATCGGAATTGCGCGACCAGGATCAGGTACAGCAAAACGACGGAGAGCGTCAGGCCGAAAGCGAAGCTCTTGAATGACGCGTTCATCGCTCCCGCACTCCCGCGGACCGCCACGTTGACAGTCGATGGAATGTGTTGATGTGCGATCACGCTTTGAACGAAATCCGCCGCGGCGCCCAGATTTTCAGTGGCCGGACGAACGTATACGTCGAGTTTGCGGCGGATCTGATAATGGTCGACCTCTGTAGGTGCAGCGATGCGTTCAATCTTCGCGATCATGTCGAGTCGCGTGGGATCTGCAATGTTGTCGGCGTGAAGCGGAATCGATCGCAAGTCCTGAATGGAGCGGATGCGCGCTTCCGGGTACTGCACCGTCAGGAAATAATTGTTGCCGTTGCGCGGATCGATCCACAGATTCGGAGCAATCATTTGATTCGAAGTGAGCGAGGTGATCACGTTGGTCAGGACTTCGCGCTCGGTCAAGCCGAGCTTCGCGGCGTGCAGCCGGTCGACGTCGACGCGAAGGGATGGGTAATCGAGATCCTGCGGCATGAACACATCCGCGATTTCGGGAGACGATCGCAGCTCGCCCGCGATGTTTTGAGCGATCGTGTTGTCCGCGGCGAGACTGGCGCCCACGATCTGAATATCGATGGGAGCGGGCGCGCCCATGCTGACCACGGCGTCCACCAGGCTTCCGGTCGAGAAGAATGGCGTAATCTCCGGCATTTCCTGCGCGAGGCGTTTCTTGATCCGCGCAATGTATTCGTAGCTGCCGACGCGGTGGCCGGGGTTCAGGCCAACCTGCACAAACCCGGTATGCATGGCGGCGTTCGATGTGTACACCGCGGAAAAACCGTTGTCGACCCCGATATTGTCCACGATGATGCCGAGATCGTCCGGCCGGATGATCTGCTTCACCAGATCTTCGAGATTGGCTACTTCGTGCTCTGTGACGGAAAGCTTTGTTCCGGAAGGCGCTTTGAACGTAATCACGAACTGGCCGGCATCGGTTTGAGGGAAGTAAGAAAATCCGAGCCGGTTATAGAGGAGCAGGGCGGAGGCAAATGCGAGCAGGAATAACGCCAGCACGGTTCGCGGCACCCGGAGCGCGCGCTGCACGATTGCGTCGTAGGTGCCCAACATTCGTTGAAACCCGGCGTTGAAAGCGGCATTGAACCCGGGCTGCCCGGTATGCGTCTGGTGATTTTCGTGCTTCATGAACTGCGCACAGAACAGCGGCACCACGGTCATCGCGACAAAGTAAGACGCGAACAGCGAAACCACGACAGCCAGCGCCATCGCCGAGAACAGAAACCTGCTCACGCCGGAAAGGAGTGTCACCGGGAAGAACACCACCGCCGTCGTGAGAGTGGAGGCGAGCACGGGCAGAGCGACTTCACGGCCGCCATTCTCGGCCGCGACGCGCGGCGGCTCGCCCAGTTCCAGATGACGATAAATGTTTTCGAGCACCACCACGGAATTGTCGATCAACCGTGAAAGCGCCAGCGCCAGTCCACCAAGCACCATGCTGTTGATAGACGATCCGCCCAGCTGAAGCACGAAAAACGTCGCTGCGACCGAGAGTGGAATCGAGAAAAACACCGCGACCGTGGCGCGCAGACTGCCTAAAAACATCAGAATCATCAGGCAGGTGAGAAACAGGCCGATGCCGCCTTCGTGCAGAAGAGTTTCGATCGCTGTACGGACAAAGTGGGATTGATCGAAGACGACGTCGGTTTTCATCGCGGAAGGGACGTCCACCAGGTGGCTGACCGTTTTGCGAACACCGTCAACCACGGCAATCGTGTTCGAGTCGCCTCCCTGTTTCATCACGGGAAGATACACTGATCGCTGTCCATTTACGTGAACCACGTTGTATTGAAGAGCGTGCGCGTCCTTGAGCTGGCCGACGTCCGACATCAGAACTGGATTTTCGCCGTTCATCTTAATCGGATACTGATTCGCGTCCTTCAGGTTGAATTGCGCGTTCGAATAAATGTTGTAATCCAGGTTTCCGATCTGCACGTCGCCGGCGGGAAGAATCACGTTCGCCTGGCTCAGGCTGCGCACCACATCCATGGGGCTGATTTGCCGGGCTTCGAGCTTTTCCGGGTCCACATAGAACTGAATCTGCCGCCAGGGGCCGCCGAACGGCTGAGGAATGGATGCTCCCGGTACGCTTGCTAACTGGTTACGAACGAAATTCTGCGCGATGTCTTTCAAATCGCCATCGGTCATTCCGTCGCCGTTCATGGTCACCAGGCAAACCGGAAGGCTCGATGCATCGGACTTGAGCACGACCGGCGGGAGAGTGCCTGGCGGCAGATCCTTCATGTCCGAGACGGCGAGATTGGCGATCGTGGCGGCGTCGATGTCAGCGTTGGTGTTGGACTGGAGATACACGCGAATGATGCTCACGCCGTTCAAAGATCGCGACTCGATGTGATCGATTCCCGCAGCAAACGTGAAGAAACGTTCCAGGTGATAAGTGATATCGCCTTCGATCTGTTCCGGAGGCATTCCCGAATAGAAGGTCGCGATGACGACCACCGGAATATTCATCGCGGGAAACATGTCGACCGGCATCTGCATCACGGCAACTCCGCCGAGAATGGCGATGATCAGGCAGATCACCACAATGAGATACGGCGTGTTGATCGCGAAGCGGGACATTTTTCAGGACTTCGGTAAAGTATCTCCGGCCAGCGTGATCGTTTTCGGCTGCACCTTGACGCCGTTCTTCAGCGCCGCGCGCGATCCGACCACGATCTCATCACCCTCCCGCAAGTCGCCGGAACGAATCTCGACACTGTGCGCGGTCTCCACACCCAGGCGCACGGCAACAATCTCGATCGTGCCGGAAGGCCGCACTACGAAAACACGGGCGGTGTCGCCGGAGCCGTCCACAGCCTCCACCGGCACGGAAAGAACGTTATCCCTCTGCGCCGTGATCAAGTCCACTTCGGCGTACATTCCGGGTACCAAGGCGAGCGTCGGATTGGGAACATCGACCTCGGTTTTCATCGTGCGCGTCGAGGGGTCGAGTTGATCCGCAAAGCGCGCCACCCGGCCGGGGAACGTTCGGTTCAGCGCGGAGACTTTCACGTCCACCGGCTCGCCCAGATGAATCAGCGGAACCGCCGATTCGGGAACCGGCAATGCCAGACGAAGAAGACCGTTTTGGGAAAGCCGCACCACCGGCATCGCCTGCGAGCTGGTTCCTGCCTGGATCAGCGAACCCAGGTTGGCGTAGCGCTTGGTGACGACGCCCGTGAACGGCGCGGTTATCGCGGCATATTGATACATCGTTTTCAAGCGCGCCTGTTCAGCCTGCGCCACGCGTATACGTTGCTGGCACGACGAGATGTGCGATTTCGCCGCTGAAACCTGCGCCTCGGCCACCAGATCGCGCGAATGAATCTCATCTACCTGCTGCTGTGGGACCAGACCAGGCTCGCTGCTCGAGACTTTCAGGATGCGCGCATAGGAAAGGTGCGCCGCGTCGTGGGCTGATTGGGCGCGATCGAGATCGTCGCGCGCAGTGGCCAGATCGGCAATCGCTTCTTCAATGGCTGCTGCGGCGCGCGCGAGCTCGTCCTGCATTTCGGGGATCTCCAACGTCGCAATCGCCTGTCCTTCGCGAACGCGGTCGCCGATATCGACATTGATCTGGCGGACGTAGCCGGAAACCTTAGCCATCACGTCGATCTCCTGAAACGGCTCGAATTCGGCGGTTAACACGAGATCGTTCGAGAGATTGGCGCGAGCCGCTCTGACCACAGCCACGGTCGGCAGTTCAGCGACCGCTTGCGTTGCGTCAGCGTGAGTGCGGGCGCAGGACGACATCGTGGCCATTGCGAAAACCATCGCGGCAACGGAAACGTAGCGCAATATTTGGCCGCTCCTCACCGCAGCCTGCCAATCGCAAAATCGAGCGCCGAGCGCCGGTCGAGATAGTCGTATTTCGCAGACGCCGCGGCAATCTCCGCGCTGGTTTCATTTAATTGCGCCTGGCTGAGCTCGACAATGCTGCCCAGCGCGTTATCGTAGCGAGCCTGGGCCAGCCGCAGCGCTTCTTTGGCCTCCGCGACCATGCGTGCGGTCACAGCCAGACGCTTAAAGGCATCATTCGCATTGAGCCACGCGATTTGCACGTCGCGCGCGACTTGAACCGACAGCGCCTCGACATCCTTTTCCGCGGCCGCGGCGCGCGATTCGGCTTCTTCGCGCCGCGCCTTGAACAGCCCGCCGTTCAGAACTGGAATATTAATGTTGACGCCTGCGCCGCTGTACGTCTCCTGAATCCGCGAGTCGTGAAACGGCGCGACGCCGGCGGCGGCCACGGCGCTGACAGTCGGATTGCGCAGGTCCTTTTCGGCTTCCGCGTAGCGCAGGAGCGACTCGTGATTCAATCGCAGCGTCGCCAGGTCGGGACGTTCGCGCTGCGCTTCCGCAATCAAGGCGTTGACGTCGGGATTGAGCGGAGACGGAAGCGGTTCGTCGGCCAGCGAAAACGGCTGGTCGCGCTGGTATCCCATGGCTGCGGACAAACGCGCATGGCCGGCGCGTGAGTCGTTTTGCGCGCGAAACAGATCGAGCTCGGCCTGCGATAAATTGACCTGCGCGAAACTTACGTCGACGGTCGAGCGAAGAGCGCTTTGGGCGAGCGCAGTAACTTGGCGCAATGTCAGCCGGCGGAGATCGAGCGCGGCTTGAACCGCTTTCAGGACCGATTCGGCCGCCAGCGCCTGATAATACGCCTGGTTCACTTCGACCAGCACTTCGGCTCGGGTATTCGTTACATTTTGGTCCTCGGAAGCGCTGCGCAGCTTCGCGCTTTGCTCCAGGTTGTGGGTGCGGCCGAAGTCGGAGAGGAGCTGGCTCGCCACGATCCCGGACGATGCGCGGCTGTAAATGCTCGAAGTCGTGACGGCTCCGGCGGACAGCGTCGAATCATGCTCCGCGCCGACGCCGGTCACATTGCCGGAAAGCATCGGATAGAGAGCGGAGCGCGCTTCCTTGATCGCCGAACGGCTGGCCTCCGCGTTGAGCGACGCCGAGGCGATCCGCGGGTGATTCGTGATCGCGATCGCCTGCGCCTGGGCGAGAGATACGACCGCCGGATTTTTTGCCTGCGCCACCGTGCTCAGCACACCGAGGGCGATGAAGGCGCGCCCGTTCATCCCGCGATTCCAGCGGCCACCTTCAGCACAACCGTATCGTGAGCTTCGATCATTCCATCCGTCAGCAGTTCGTTTAACAGCGGCAGCAGCATCTCGACATTGTGCGTAGTGTCGATAAACTCGATGCGCAGCGGCATGTGTTGCGCCGTGTCGATGCCGCCCTCCTGGGTGTGCAGCTTGTGGTGCGAGCCGAAGCCGGCTTCCGGGCGTAGAACGGTGGCGCCCGCAACGCCGCGGCTCAACAGCAGCGAAAGAATCTCGCGGCTCAGAAAATCGCTCCGGGAACTGGTATCTTCGTTCAAATGAATCGTCACTTTTTTCGCCGAACCAGTAGTGAGCACGCACTCGATTCCTTTCGTGGTTATAGTAACGGGGAAGCGCACAGAATGCCACTGAAGAGTTTCTGAAGTTTTCCTGACGCCCGCAGTCAGAGAATCTTCAGAAAGTCTTCAGTATGCAAGGGGGGGCGTGTGGGCATATAAATTTAAGATAGGCGCGTGCGAATCCTGGTGATCGAAGACGAATTGAAGCTTGCCAAGGCACTGCGGGAGGGCCTGGAAGCCGAACAGTATCAGGTCAGCCTCGCGCACACCGGTGAGGAAGGCTTTTATATCGCGCAGACCGAGTCCTTCGATCTGTTGATCCTCGACGTGATGCTGCCGCGCAGAAGCGGCCTCGAGATTCTTGCGAACATGCGCCGCCTTGGGTTCACCATACCCGTGCTTATGCTGACCGCCCGCGACGCGATCGAAGACCGGGTTCGCGGTCTCGATAACGGCGCCGACGATTATCTTGTCAAGCCCTTCGCGTTTCCGGAATTATTGGCCCGCGTCCGCGCTCTTTCGCGCCGCGCAACCTATGACGCCGCGGAAAAACTGCGCATCGCCGACCTTGAATTGGACGTGATCCGCCGCTCGGTTACGCGTGGGGGGCAAATTCTCGACCTGACTGCGCGCGAGTTCGAGTTGCTCGAATACCTGGTGCGTCACCATGATCAGGTCGTATCGCGCGAGATGCTGACGCGAGATGTGTGGAAAGAAGCGGGCCGTCATACGCCGCTCGATAATGTGATCGACGTGCACGTCGCCCGCCTGCGCCGCAAGGTAGACGATCCATTCGACGAAAAATTAGTTCACACAGTGCGCGGCGTTGGGTTTGTTGTCCGTCAGGAGCAGGATCGAGATCAGGGCTGAAATCGCGAGTACATCAGCATCATTTCCGCGGATACATGCTCATGCCATAAATCACCTGATTTGCATAAGCTTTTTCCACTTGTGGATCTTCCGCCAGATGTTGTTGCAAGATCCAGATCCCCTCCCCGTTGGCGATGAAAATCACCCCGCGGCGATCGTCTCGGCTTATTGCCGTGACGCCAGTAAACTCGCGCGCGACTTTGGGATTGACTGGATCGGAAAAATCCATGATTTTAACGCTGTGCGGCGCGGGCGGTGCCGCGGCGACCGGCTCGTTCGTCACCATCGCAGCGGTGCCCGCCACCAGGCTCAGGCCCTGATCGGGTGCGGACCCATAAGCAACTTCAGCAAGCACTTTGGGCTGCGTAGTCTTGCTCACATCGATTAGCGTCAGGTTTCCGCCGTTCGCGTGTTCCGCGTACACATAGTAACTGCTGTAGTGCTCAGTGCTGAAGAAGCGCTTCACCGGTCCGTTGGTCAACGGAATGTGCGCGACAACTTGAATTTCATCCTTCGGTTGGGGTTTGGGCTTCTTATTTTTCGCGCTCAACGGCACCAGGATCGTGGCACCGAGCAGAATGAGCAAACTGGAACGATATGGCACGCCTCGTTTCTAGCATCGAAAAATGCGATTTGCGCCTTAAGATTTCCTGACGTTTTTCTGAACGCCGTCGTCAGGTAATTTTCAGACGTCTTCACTTGCGCGCCGGTGACGCCAACGCTATAAGAAGAGAAGTGGGCCTGATGTTGAAATTCCAGTGGAGGAATCTTCGGACGCGCCTGACGTTGTGGTACGTCGGGATGCTCGCCGGTGTGCTCCTGCTCTCCTGGGGATTGACTGCCTTGTTTATGTTCGCCCAAATGCGCAATCAACTGGACCACTACGCCATACAGGACATCGAAACGGTGGAAGGTCTTCTGTACTTCGACGCGGGCGGCCATCTCGCCATGCGCGAGGATTATCACAACCATCCCGAATCGAAGCAAATTCTCGAACGGTTCCTGGAGGTTCTTTCACCCGGCGGAAAGGTGCTCTATCGCAATGAGCGTCTTCAAAACCAGGCCCTCGGCGGCCCTCCGATTCCGAATGAAGGCGTGGCCAAATATTCTCCTCGCTCCGCCCGGCTCGCCGATGGAATCCCTGTGCGTCTGGTGAGCCGCCGTCACACCCTCGATGGCCATCCAATCCTGATGCGGCTGGCCTACAGCGAGATCCCGATCTGGTCGCGCGTGGACGAATTAGGCGCGGCATCGCTGCTTGCCGTACCGGTCATTCTGCTCCTCGCCGGCATGACCGGATTTTGGCTCGCCCAACGCGCCCTGGCGCCGGTACAGGAGATGGCTCGCCGCGCGGAGCAGATCACTTCCGCGCGTTTGCATGACCGCTTGCCGCTCCGGGATGTTGACGACGAACTGAACCATTTGGCGCGCGCCTTCAACAATCTTCTCGCGCGGCTGGAGGGATCTTTC
>JASHWA010000419.1 GCA_030044325.1 Bryobacteraceae bacterium | reverse complement strand
CGCGGCCGAGCGCGGGATTGCCGGCGGTGTTGGCGCGGAGAGTAAATCCGGGCGCGAGCGTGATCGCGGCGCCGAGGCCGGAGATGAACGTGCGGCGGTTGGATTTCATGGGCTCATTTTATAACGCGGTTGCGGCGGGCGTGGTGATGGAGGGGGTGGAGCGTTGCACTGGGGCTGGCCGGTCCCTTTGGTCGCGGTTCAGCCGGCTGCGGCGGTTTCTGAGCCCAGGCTTCGGCAGGCGGATTCCGCGTCGGGGTGGACCGCGACCACCCGTTCCAAATGGGTGATCGCGAGGACCTGTGCGACTCGCGGGCTGCCGCTCACCACACACATCCGGCCGCCGGACTGTTCCATCGCGCCCGCGCACATCACCAGTAGTCCCAACCCCGCGCTGTCGACCGAGTCGAGCCTGCTCAGATCCACGACCAGCTTCCGGCACCCGCCATCGATGGCGGACCGTACGGAATGCTCCGTTTGCGTGAGGAGATTTCCCAGCGCAAGCCGGCCTTTCAGCTCGAAAACGGTGATATCCGGCGCCACGCTTCGCGTGGTCACTTCGAGAATCATGATGTTCGAATATATCAGATCGATTTGGCGGCGGCGACGGCGTGCGATCCGAGTTGGGGAGCCGGCAGCAGCCGCGCGCCGGGGCGGCCGCAGGGGCAGGGGCTGGAATCGATCGGGTGATCGCCGCAGTCGAAGCGCGGCGATTCGATGTGCAGGCCCGCGTGCGCTTCGCATTCGGCGGCGAGCAGCGTTCCGTCGGCCGCGATCACCTGCTCGAAGGCGGGAACCTGAAATGCGCGCCAGAGATTTTCACGCTGGGCAGCGGTCAGGCGCGGATCGGACGGGCTTCGAAAAACGATCACCGCATGGGTGAGCGTGACGGCGCCCGCAAGCGCTTCGAGGTGATCGATCGAGCCGGCAATGGCGGCCGGCGCGAATGTCCGGACGGCGTCGATCCAGTCTGGCGGGGTGGTATCGAAAATGCGGACGGAAGCACGCGGGCGAAACGCGGCGTCGAGCACGGCGGTCCGCGGCGCGGGCGGGATGGGGTACCTCAACAGGGGTTTGCGGGGCGCATGGAAAAACCGAAAAAACCACACACCTCATTGGTGCGTTTCGCGCCGCATTATTCTCAGAAGATTCTCGCCGAAAACGGCGCGCGCATCTTCGGCGCTCAAACCGATTTCGTACAGGGCGGTGGCCTGCTCCTCGAAAATCCGCGCATTCCAGCCGTACACGGTCGAATCGGTTCCGAACAGGAGGCGCGAGGGGCCGGCGACATCGAGGGCGCGGCGGAACACGTGGCGCAGATCGAGATGCGACTCCTGGTAGCGCATCCAGCGGTTGGAGCTGGAGGTATCCAGATACACGTTGGGGCACAGATCCGCGACCATTAACGCTTCCCGGAAATAACCCGCGCCGAAATGCGGAAGGACGAAGGTCACGCCGGGATGGCGCAGCGCGATGGCATGCACATCGGCCGGGTTGGAATAGCGCAGGTCGTAGGCCGACTCGAGGCCGAGCTTGGCGCGGATTCCGACGCTCAACGCGCCGCAGTGGATGAAAACGGCTCGCCGGCTGACGTCGGCCCATCCGAGAATGGGGCGCACCTCCTCGTCGTGCAGCGAAAAGCGATGCATCGCCGGGAACAGGCAGGCGCAGTCGACGCGATCGAAATTTTCAGGGCTCCAGGCGCGGGGATTGACCATGGCGTAGGTGAAAAAACGGCCGGGAAAGGCGCGCGCGGCCGCGACCACGGACATCTCGTCGCCGGGCACGCTGGCGATCAGGGCGGCGTGCGCGACTTTTTGCCGGTCGAGCTCCTGCGCCCACGATGCGGCGAGCTTTTCCGGCCCCTCGGGCGGCGCGGCGACGCCGATTTTCGCCGCCGCGGATTCGACCGTCAGCCCGGGCTTCTGCGATGCCAGCTTGGCGAAAAAATGATGCGAGAAAAAATGCACGTGCGCGTCGGCGACGGGAATCGCGCCCCAGGGAGAATCGCGTGTCATGTCACTCGGTGTCCGTGGCGGCCTGGCTGTGGGGACCTTCGGTAAGACCGGTCGAAACGGCGAGCTGGGTCAGGCCGGCCACGTTATTGACGCGCAGTTTTTTCATCATGGTTTTGCGGTAACTGCGGATGGTCTGCTCGCGCAGATCGAGCACCACGGCGATCTCCTTGCTGGTCTTGCCCTGCGCGACCATGCGCAGCACCTGCAATTCGCGCGGCGAAAGGACTTCGAGCACGCTGGGGGTGGGGCGCGATTCGAGATCGCCTTTCTGAATCCGCGCGAGCAGCCGGTCGGAAACCTGGGGGCTGAGATACGCGCCGCCGCGCGCGACCATACGCAACGCCTCGAGAAGATCCGTATCCGACGCCTTTTTCAAAATAAAAGCGCGGGCGCCGGAGCGGATGGCGCTGACCACCGAATTTTCGTCGTCGTACATCGACAGGATGACGATTTTGCATTCGGGATGGTGGCGCAGAATCTCCGCCGTGGTTTCGACGCCGTTCAATCCGGGCAGGCCGATGTCCATGAGCACCAGGTCGGGACGCAGGCGCTTGACCGACTGCACGGCATCGGGCCCGTTTTCGGCTTCGCCGACCACGCGAAACTCCTCCCCGCGGCTCAGGATGGCCTTGATGCCGTCGCGCATGATCTTGTGATCATCTACGAGGAGAACCGAGACGGCCATAGCGAATTAATTGTACTCTCGTTTTGCCGCGCGGGAGCCTGATTTTTCAGAAAATGGAGACGAATTTAATTCCCGGCTGATTTCGCGAATGCGGTCGATGGCCTGATCGAGCGATTCGGTCACTTCGCGGACGCGCTCGGCGGTCTCGGGAAAATCCATGCGCAGAAGCTGGAGGCGCAGGCCGGCGGCGGAAAGCAGGGGGCCGATTTCATCGTGCAGGGCTTTTCCGGCGCGCTCGATTTTTTTGGACGTACTGGGCGAGGATTTTTTCATCTGGTGCGCGCTCCGCGCGGGCGCGTTAGACCGCTTTCTACGGTCGCGGCCCGGGGTGTGGCAGTTTCCTGACACCGAGCCGCGACAAAAGGGGGCGGTTTAAGTAAGATCAAGCTCACGGGCGTTTCGCGTCATCGCTTTCTTTTAAGGGCGCGTTTGGCTGCGTCGACGATATTGGCGGCACGTAAACCGTATTTATCGAGCAGCGCATCGGGCGGACCCGATTCCGCGTAGGTATTTTGGATGCCGACAAACTCGATGGGCGCCGGGTGCGTTTCCGCGACGGCCTGCGCCACGCGCACTCCCAGGCCGCAATCGACCAGGTGCTCTTCGGCGACCACGATGGCTCCGGTTTCGGCGGCCGCGCGCGCGATGATGTCCCGATCGATGGGCTTGATGGTGTGAATATCGACAACGCGGGCGGAGATATTTTCGGCTTCGAGCGCATCGGCGGCGCGGATGGATTCGGCGAGCATCAGCCCGGTGGCGATCAGGGTGACATCCGATCCGTCGCTGACCTGAATGGCGCGGCCGATTTCGAACTCCTGATCGGGCGAATACACCACGGGCGCTTTGGCGCGGCCGGCGCGGATGAACAGCGGGCCGTCGTATGCTGCCGCGGCCTGGACCAGCCGGGTCATGGCGACTTCATCGGCCGGGCAGAGCACCACGAAACCCGCGAGCGAACAGGCGAGGCTGATATCCTCGATGCTCATCTGCGAGGGGCCGTCTTCGCCGATGGAGATTCCGCTGTGGGTGCCCACCACTTTCAGATTGACGCGCGGAAAGGCGGCCGTGACGCGAAGCTGCTCGAATCCTTTGTTCAGCACGAAGGCGGAAAAGCTCGACACGAACGGAATTTTTCCGGCGGTCGCGAGACCGGCACCGATGGCGACCATGTTGGCTTCGGCGATGCCGCATTGAAAAAACCGGTCGGGAAATTTTTTGCCGAATTCCGCGGTGTAGGTGGACTTGGAAAGGTCGGCGTCGAGCACCACCACGTTCGCGTTGGTTTCCCCGAGCGCGACCAGCGCCTTTCCGAACGCTTCGCGCGTGGCCGCGCCTAATTTCAATTCGTACCTGGTGCGAACCGGCGTCATTGGAGCTCCTGAAGGGCGAGCGCGGCTTCCTCCCGCGTGGGCGCCATGCCGTGAAATTTGGGATTGTTTTCCATGAACGACACGCCTTTGCCTTTGATGGTGTGCGCGATGACAATGGACGGCTTGTCTTTGACCGCGGCGGCTTCCAAAAACGCTTTCTGCAGCGACGGGATGCTGTGCCCGTCGGCCTTGATCACATGCCAGCCGAAGGCGCGCCATTTGTCTTCGATCGGCTCCAGATCCATGATGTCCTTGACGAAGCCGTCGAGCTGGATGCCGTTGTAGTCGAGCACGGCGCAGACGTTGTCGAGCTCGTATTTGGCGGCGAACATGGCTGCTTCCCAGATCTGGCCTTCCTGGATTTCGCCGTCGCCGAGCACCACGTAGGTGCGCGACGGGCTCTGATTCAATCGCGCGGCGAGTCCCATGCCGATGGCGAGCGACAATCCTTCGCCGAGCGATCCGGTGGATGCTTCGAGCGCCGGCAGGAAGCGCACATCGGGATGGCCCTGATAAATCGAACCGAGCTTGCGCAGGGTGTGGAGCTGATCCTTGGGGCAATACTCGAATTCCGCCATCACCGCGTACAGAATCGGACAACAGTGGCCTTTGGACAGAAGGAACCGGTCGCGATCCCTCCATTTGGGATTGGCCGGATCGTGGTGCAGCACGTCGAAAAACAAGGTGACGACGATCTCGGTGGCCGAAAGCGATCCTCCGGGATGGCCGGATTTCGCTTCCGCGATCATTTCGATCACTTCGCGGCGCATGCGCCTGGCGATCGCGGCGAGCTCGGCCGGATTGCTGGTTTTTTGCATCGACTACCAATTTAACACCGGCGCTCGAAACGTTACACTGAATGGTTCCTTAACTTGCATGCGCGCGCTCGATCGATTGGCGGAGGTGAAGGGCAGGTTCGGAGCGGAAGCTGCCGCGCGAGCCGAACACTGGCTTCGAAAATTGTGCGCCGCGCGCGTGCGCGAGCCGGCCGAGTTGATTCGATTGCACGAAATCGCGCTGTATCTTCGCGCTTATCCGCAAAGCCCACGCGTGGTGGAACTGGCCGATGAAATTCTGTTTTCCTTTGGCGAGAGATTGCGCGGCGCCGATCGCGACGCGTTCGAAGACCCCGAAATTTCGGGGATGGCGGGAAGCGGGTTGTCCACCAATTTCAGCTATCCCGTTGCGCGGAGGCTGGTCGAGCGCCATGGGCGGCAGATGCGCATCGATTGGGAAAATTTCCAGAATCCCGATCGTATCGGGCCGGTGCTCGCGCGGCTGATTCCGCTGGCGGGCGAAGACGCGGCGGTGGAGCCGCATGCCGATTGGCGGGCGTGGTTTGAGCGGGCGCACGGATCGCTCGAATGGCTGCTCGAAAATACGGAGCCCATCATTTATGATTTGCTGGAGTTGCCGCTGCGCTGGGAATGGGGCGATTCGGCGGCGTCGCGATCGCGCACGCGCATTCCGCGCCACGCGATTTTTTATCACCACGGGCCGTTCATCAAGCGCAGCGAGGTTTCGCTCGAAGCGGAATTTCACGCGCCCGCGATTGCGGTCCGCAAGGTGAAAGACGCGCGAAAAATTCTCGACGTGATTCTCGACACATCCGCGGTGCGCTATCGCGAGTTGTGGGGCTTCACGCATCCCGACCCGGCGGGCGTCTATCACGCGGACTTCGGACGGGGCGTGGATTTTTTCTTTTTCGGCGTGGCGCCCGAATGGCGGCTGCCCGTGCGCGAATATCACGGCGGAATGTTTTTCAAAAACGGCGTGCCCATCGGTTATTTCGAAGGATTGTCGATCGAAGAGCGGATGGAAGCCGGATTCAACCTGTATTACACCTTTCGCGAAGGCGAGACGGCGTGGCTGTACGCGCGAATTTTAAAAATTTTCCGCGAGCGCACCGGCGCGACGTGCTTTTCGATCGATCCCTATCAGCTCGGGCATGAGAACGACGAGGCGATCGATTCCGGGGCGTTCTGGTTTTATCGCAAGCTGGGATTCCGGACCACGGCAAAAGAGCTGGAGCCGGCGATTGAGCGCGAGGAGGCGCGGATTCGCGAAAATCCCGGGTATCGCACTTCGCGCGCGACGCTCGGCAGGCTCGCCCAGGCGCCGCTGGTCTACGGGTGCGACCGCAAATGGGATCGCTTCGATTTCCGCAAATCGAGGCCTTCCGAGCTCCCCCGGCTTCGACGCTTGAAATGGTAGTGGGCTGTGGGTTTGAAAACTTTAGCGACGCCCGCTCCCTGACGGCCGCGGCTCTGAAAGCATAACGGAGCCGCGCGCGTTAGCGATATTTCCCGCGGACAGCGGGTGGTTCGCCGTGATCCACGGCCATCTTATTTCCTGCATCTGCGATTACCGCCGCGATTCGCTCGCGCGTCATGGCGATGCGTTGATCGCTCAGACGGTCGTAGCCGGGCGCGTGGCAGGCTTTCAGTCGCTCGATTTCGTTCAATACGCGATCCGCGCCGGGGGCGTCATCCGCGTCCGCGTACATTTCGGCGAGCTCCAGGCGCACCAGGTAATTACGCGGCATGCGCGGAATCAAATCCTGGAGCACAGCGACCGCCTGGCGCGGCCGCTTCTCACGGCGGTAAATCGCGGCAAGCATCACCTTGGCGTCCAGCCGGTTCCAATGCCCGTGCTGCGCGACCAGATTGAGCGTCTCGATGCCGCGCTCGCGGTCGCCATGATAGCCGCCGATGGAGCCGAGCATGCGCCATCCGAACGGCAGGCTTCCGACGATGTAGTCGTACAACCCTTGGATGAGGCGCGCATCGACGAATCCCGGATCGATTTCGGTTGCGTGGATGTGCGCGGCGCGCGCCGCGTTCATTTCGCGCAGCGCGTTGAGATAGGATTTGCAGACGAACAGATCGTAATCGCCTTTGAGCCCGCGGCTCACGCCGAGGGAATACCACACGCCGGCTTGTTTGGGATCGCGCTCGATGGCGGCGAGCGAAATCCTCTCGGCGCGATCGATGGAATCGAGAAAGCGGGCGCGCGATTCGTCGTCCATGGGAACTTTGGGCATGTGCAGAAACGCGTGCGTCGAAGCAATCACTCCGGAATTGAGCGTTCCCGCGCGAAACATCGCCCGGAACACCAGCGTCTGCGCCACGTGATTGTAGGCATCGGCTGAGGGACGCGCCGCGACTTCCGCGTCGAAGATTTTGAGCGCCTGATCGTATTCGAGGTTATAGAAATGATCGAAGCCCGGGTCGACCAGCACGATCAGCGGAAGCCGTTCCGCTCGAAGCGCGCCGGCGGCCATCGCCGCCACAATCACGAACTCGAATCCGAGTTTCCGCACAACCCCGTACTTCCTTCCAATTGCCGCAAAGCCCAGCGAGCATGCTCGGCGACCAGCGGCTCCGCATGCGCGGCCAAGTGCTCCAGCGGCGCCTTAAATCGTTCGAACCCGCCGTTGCCCATGGCCACCGCGATATTTCTCAAGAATCCCGGGTACCGGGCCCTCTCAATCGCCGTGCTCCTGAACTTTAGATGAAATTCCTGTTCGGAAAGATACGCACATTCTTCGAGGGGCGGCGCAACCTGTTCACAACTGGCGAGAACCTCCGGCGCGCACGAGTTCCAGGGGCAGACGTCCTGGCAGATATCGCATCCGAAAATCATGGTTCCCATGGCTGCGCGATGCTCGTCCGGAATGGGCCCGCGCAACTCGATGGTGAGATACGCGATGCAGCGGCGCGCGTCCAAGGCCCAGCGGTCGCCTGCCGGAACAAACGCATCCGTCGGGCAGGCGTCGATACAACGCGTGCAAGTGCCGCAGCGATCGGGCGGAGGCGAATCGGGCTCGAGGTCGAGCGTGGTGATCAGCTCACCCAGGAAGAACCACGATCCTTGCGGCTCGTTGATGAGACATGTGTTCTTTCCGATCCAGCCCAGGCCCGCCAAACGCGCGAAGGTCCGCTCCAGAACGGGCGCCGTATCTACGCACGTTTTGATCTCACACGCCTCGATTGCGTGCAATCGAGCGGCCATCCGGTCGAGCGCGGCGCGAATCGTATCGTGATAATCGGCGCCCCAGGCGTAGCGTGAAACGGTTCCATGGCCGGAAGGCGTTGGCGGGGCGGGCTGATGGTACAATTTGCCGACGCAGATCACGCATTTCGCGCCGGGGAGCAACTGCTGGACATTTCGCCGGATTTCGGCGCGGCGTCCGGTGAGATAACCCATGGCGCCTGCGTGCCCTTGCGCAACCCAGTCCTGATAGCGCTCGAAATCTTCGGGAGGGTCGGCGGGGGCGATTCCGGCGAGATCAAATCCGCACTCGCGCGCGATAGCTTTTACGGTCGCGGCGTTCACGACCCATGGTAGCAATGACGCCGATCACCGCTCCCTTGGATCGCGGCGCGGCGCCGGGATTGTGCTCCTCCCCGAGCCGGGACCGGACAGCGCACACGTCGAACGTGGTACAAATTCATGTTTATTCATGCGTACTAACGGCCAACACCTCCCTTCCGTCGTCATCGTGGGCCGGCCCAACGTCGGCAAATCGACTTTGTTCAATGCGATTCTCGGCTCGCGGCGGTCGATCGTAGGGGACGAACCGGGCATCACCCGCGACCGCATCCATGGCGAAGCCGAGTATCATGGCCGGCGCTTCGAGCTGATCGACACCGGCGGCATTATCACCAACGATGCCGAGTTGATTCCATCCGAAATCCTGAAGCAGGCGCGGTTCGCGCTCGATCGGGCGTCCTATGCCATTTTTCTGGTGGACGGCCGCGCGGAAATCACGGGCGCGGATCGCGATCTGGCGGCGATGCTGCGCAAGGTCGGCAAACCGGTGGCGCTGGCCGTAAATAAAATCGATAGCACGCGCCGCGAAGAGCTGGCGCACGAATTTCACACGCTGGGATTCGCCGACCTGTTTCCGGTTTCGGCGGAACATCATCTCGGCCTCGATCCGCTGCTCGAACGGGTCACGCGCGATTTTCCGCAATCCGAAGCGGCGGAGCCCGCGCCCTCGAACGCGATCAAGATCGCGATCATCGGAAGGCCGAACGTGGGGAAATCGACGCTGCTCAATGCGCTGGCCGGGGCCGAGCGGGCCATTGTTTCGCCCGTCGCGGGCACCACGCGCGACGCGGTGGATGAAACGGTCGCGCACGAAGGGGTCGAGTACGTTTTCGTCGATACGGCGGGAATTCGCCGCAAGGGCAAGACGAAGCTGATGGCCGAAAAACTGAGCGTGGTGATGGCGCGCCGGCATCTGCGCATGGCTAACGTCGCGCTGATCGTGCTGGATGCGACCGAAGGAGTGCTCGCGCTCGACGCCACCATCGCGGGGTATGCGCACGAAGAGGGCCGCGCGGTGGTGATGGTGGTGAACAAGTGGGACGCGGCCAAAGGCGGAAAGCGCAAATTCGAAGAAGATCTGCGCGACCGGCTCAAATTTCTGGATTATGCGAAAGCCGCTTTTGTTTCGGCCAAAGAGCGCCGCGGCGTGCGGGCGCTGTTTCCGCTGATCCGCACGGCTTACGATTCGTTTTCGAAACGCGTGACCACGGGCGAGCTCAACCGGTTCATCGAGACGCTCAGTTGGGAATACGACATGAAAATTTATTACATGACGCAGGCGTCCACGCGTCCGCCCACGTTCATCGTATTCACCGATCGCGCGGGCGAGATGCATTTTTCGGCGGAGCGATTTTTGATCAACCGTTTGCGGGAGCGCTTCGGGTTTGAAGGCTCGCCTATCGTGATCAAGACGCGGCGGCGTTGAGTTCTAAACCCGCGCCATTCCTGGCGCGGCTCGCATGCCTGCATCAGCGATGCGAGTATTTGCCGGTTAGCTCGCATTCTGCGATCACGTGGCCGCGGATGGCGCGGTCGAGCTCGGATCGGGAAGCGCCAGGCGGGGCACCGATCTTCGAATCGAGCGCATAAAGATGAAAGACGTAGCGATGCGTCCCGCTGGGCGGCTGCGGCCCGTCCCAGCCGATTTCGCCGAATCCGTTACGTCCCTGGCGCGCGCCGCCGGTCATTTTTCCCGATCCGGCGCCTTCGGGCAGTCGCGTGACATCCGGTGGAATATCGTAGACCAGCCAATGGACGAACTGGCCTGAAGGCGCATCGGGATCGTCGACGATCAGGGCGAGGCTTTTCGCCCTCTGGGGTACGCCATTCCACGCAAGCGGCGGTGAAACGTTCCCGTGTTCGTGTGAAAATTTGTCGGGAATGACTCCGTTATTGTTGAATGCGGCGCTCTCAAGTTTCATAGATTCTCCCGTTTACGGCAGTGGACAGGCCTGCTGCGCTACGCGTTACTCTCAAACGGCATAGCGCTTGCAGGTTACCAGGTATGAGCATTGCCATTATAGAATCAGTCGATCCGAAGATCGTTTCGAAAACCGTACAAAACGAAATCAGCGATCTGATCGAGCAGCTTCGCGACGAAATCGAGAAGGTCGAGGAACCGCGCTTTCAGGCGCTGCTTGAAACCACCGCCGAGGTCCTGATCGGCCTCCGCACGGCATATCGCGATTACAACCTGGGCACCGAGAAGTCCTGGAAGGTGTAATCGACGCTCAAGGCCGCGGGGGCCCGAGCAGATCCTCGGTCGAGGTGCTGCTGACCCCGTAACGCGGCTGGATATATTTTTCTAGAAAAGCGAGCTGGCGGCGCCAGGCGTCCAACCGATGCTCGCGCTGCGAAAATCCGTGCAGTTCGTTGGGGTAGGTGAAATAGTAGACGACCTTGCCGTGCTCTTTGAGCGCGCGCACGAACTGCGCCGATTCGTAGGGAGGGACCTGCGGGTCATTTTCGCCGTGCATCACTAGAAGCGGGGTCTTGATTTTGTCGACTTGGGCGAGGGTGTTCGCCTTCAGATAGACGGCGGGTTGCTCCTGCGGCGTTCCGCCCATCTTCATCATCCAGCGGATGGCCGAATTGCGATTGGTACGCTCGTTGAACGTCGCGCGGTCGACGACGCCGTATAGCTCGATGGCGCAGGCGAACAGATCGGGATATTTGGTCACTGCGTAGCCGACCATCGTCCCGCCGTGGCTGCCACCACCGATCGCCAGGCGCTTAGGGTCGGCGATGCCCTGTTTGACCAGATAATCCGCGCCGGCCGCGACGTCGTCCATTTCACCGCCGCCTGAATCCTCGACATTCAGGTTGCGGAATTTTTCTCCGTAACCGGTACTGCCGCGATAATTCGGCTCGAGGACGACATAGCCCGATTGGGCCAGGAACTGAGCCCAAGGATCGAATCGAACAGTGTCTTCACCCTCGGGTCCGCCGTGAATCCACAGCACGGCGGGGTACTTGGTTCCAGCTTTGATCGCGGCCGGCTTGTAGAGTATCGCCGCGATTTTCAGGCCGTCTTTGCTCTGGTAATGGATCACCTCCGGCTGGACCAACGAATCGTGACTGAAATTCAGAGGGGTGGTGTGGGTCAACAGTTTCGGATCGCCGTGGAGCGGGACTTCAGCGAGATCGGTCGAGGAAAGGGGCGTGTTGAGGTGGAAATAAATCCTGGTTCCATCGGGTGACCATTCGGGCGACGATTGCACGCTGTTTTCCATGAAGACCACATGCAGCGGCGCTTCTTGTCCGTTCAAAAATACAGCCACAGTATGCGATTGTTCGGGCTCTCCGCGATTGCTCGTCATCGCCAGCAGCTTGCCATCCGGCGAAAAAACCGGATTCGAATCCTCCCACTCGCCGTGCGTGACGGCTTTCGGCGCGCCGCCGGCTGACGGAATCAGATACACGTTGTTCCATCCGCTGTCCTGAAGCACCACGGCGAGCATGCTCCCATCGGGCGACCAGTGCGCTTTGCCGATGGACCATCCTCCGCCGCGATCGGTGGGCGCAATGTAGAGCGTGCGCGCGTCGCCGGCGGCCTGGCCCTTGGCCGGATCGAATTTCAGCACGTTCAGCTTTCCGCTGAAGTGCTGCGGGGTGCGCTCGGTATAAGAAATGTTGGCGCCGTCGGGCGACCACGAGGCGTCCTCCTCGTCGGCATTGGCGGCGGTGAGATAATCGCTCACCATACCGTCGTCGCTCACCGCCATGATGTTGTTGTGACCGCGACGGCCGGTTTCGAATAGAATCCAGCGGCCTTTGGGGCTATATTGCGGCGCGCGGTCGCCTGCCTGGCGCGGATCGCCGGGACCGGGAGCGGCGTGGGTGAGACGCCGCGGGGCGCCGCCGGTTGAGGAAACCACCCAGATGCTGCCCTGGCTGGCGAAGGCGATGGTCCGGCCGTCGGGCGACCAGCTCAGCCCGGATTTTCCACCGGCCGTCGAGGTGAGCGTCCGGAGCCACCCGCCCTGGGCCGGCATTAAAACAATCTGCCCGTTGCGCGTCATGGCGAACGTTTTGCCGTCGGGGGAAAGCGCGGTCTCTCCGACGGGTTCCGGCGAAACCAGGTCTTCGAGCGTGAGCCGGTGCGTCTGCGCGCTGGCTGCCGCGCAAAAGAGAAGGAAAATGATCGGGCGCATGGACGGGATTTTATCAGGCCTGGTTCCCACGCATCAGTGGCGAGGCGGCACGGACGAGTGCGTGCGCCACTTAAAAGCGCAGTTTTGCGGCGACCTGCATCAAGCGCGGAGCGGCGGCGCTCACCACATATCCGAAATTGGGGTCGTTGATTTCGCCATCCACGGAAGCGGGGCCGTAAAACTGGGCGTGATTGAAGACGTTGAAGGCTTCGACGCGAATCTCCAGCGTTTTCGATTCCGCGAGGGTAATCGATTTGCTGAGCTCCATGTCGAAATTATTGATTCCGGGACCATGGAAAATGCGGCGTCCCGCGTCGCCCAACTGGCCGAGGGTTTCCGGCGCGAAGACTGCCGTGTTGAATGCGGGCTTGCCGTTGCGCGGATTCGTGTTGATCTGAAGCGGTCCACCGACCACCTCCGGCGTATCGAGCAGGTTATTATTCACGCCGTTGCCCAGCGTTCCGAGCAGCGACCGGTCCGAATCGTCCATCAGCGTGACCGGAAAACCGGTGGCGAATCGCGTGGTTCCCGACAGGGTCCAGCCGTCGGTCAGGCGATTGGGACCAAACCAGCGGTCGAAGGGAAGCGAGTAGTTATAAGACGCGACGAAATTGTGCGTCATGTCCCAGGAAGAGATGGCGCGCGACAGCGCCAGGTTGAACGGATTCACCTGCTCGCCCAGATTGGAGGCATCGTCGATGGATTTTGAAAACGTGTAGCCGGCAAGCAAGGTGGAGCGCCTGCCGATCGACCACCGATAGGTGACTTCGAGGGCGTTATAGGCCGAATTGCCGATGGTCTTCTGCTCGGCGATCATCCCGTAGTTGGGGCCCATCCCCACGCGCGTTCCCTGGTAAACCTGGCCGGAGGCGGAAGTGTAGACGGAATCCTCGCCAAAGGGTCCGCAGGTCTGGGTGTTGGACGCGACCTGGCTCTGCTGGCTCAGTTGGAGGCACAGCGCCGGGTTTCCGATGTTGGCCGGATCGAGCACCAGCAGATGGTGCCCCTGGTTTCCGGCGAAGCTGACGGTGAGGAGCGAATCGCTCCTGATCTGCCGCTGGATCGAGAACATGTAATTTTCGGTGTAGGGAACGCTGTTTTGCGGATCGAAAAACGGCGCCGCGGAAATCGGCGTGGTGGCGGCGAAATCGAAGCCGGCGAACGGATTCGACGCCGAGACATTGTGCGGCGGAAACGTGAGCGGGAACGGATCGGTATTCTGCATACCGTCTCCGGCGTTGATGAAGGGCGTCGCGAGCAAAGGCGGGGAGGGGCTCAGGTAATTGTATCCGTAGGGCGGAACTCCATATAAAATTCCTGCGCTTAAACCGGGAAAGGCGGTGTAAAACATCCCGTAGCTTGCGCGGATGCTGCTTTTTCCGGAATCGCCAAAGATTTTGTGCAGAATGCCGTCTTTGAAATCCGGCGAATACGCCATTCCGATGCGCGGACCGAAGTTGTGAAATTTGGTCGGCGCAAGCGTGGAAGGGACGCCGGGGTCGCCGGGGACGACGAGACCCTCCGGCGCGTTGGGATACAGCACCGACTGCTCGCCGGCGACATAGGTTTGAAGCTGGTTGTATTTTTCCGACCACGGGCGAATCAGGTCCCAGCGCAGGCCGAAATTGAGGGTCAGATTGCTGCGCGCGCGCCAGCTATCTTCGGCGAAGGCGCCGACGTAACGATCGCGCAGATAAAATCGCTGGCCGCTGGTCTGGGTGAAATTGCTGGGAAATCCAAGCAGAAAATCGACAAAGGGATTTCCGGTTTCCGTCCCGTCGATATTGAAGGTACCGTTGAAGGTCGCGTTGGGATTTTCGTTGACCTGGTCGTCGTGAAACTGGACGCCGAATTTCAGCGTGTGCGTCCCGACGACTTTCGAGACCGTGTCGCTAAAGTACAGCGTGTTGTTCCACTGATCGACGTTGGTGACCGGGACGCCCATCACGAACGACGGAAAAACGATGTTGGCGACGCCCTCGAATTGCGGCGCCTGCACGACAATCCCGGGCGTGCCCACGCCGGTGACGAAGCCCTGCGAAGCGAGACTCACGCCCAATCCGCCCTGGGGTTGGCCGATGTTGTTCACGTTGCGCAGGAATCCGACGCGAAATTCGTTCACCGTGGTGGCGCCGAGGATTTTGGTGTGCCCGACGGTAATCTCCTGCGCCTGGCCGATGGTCAATGCGTCGAAGCCGGGGATGGTGGCGCCGCCCTGCTGCGCGGGGTACGGATTATCGAGGCGGTAATTGTCGATGAAGTAATATCCGGAAATCTGTCCCCAGCGCGTATTGGCGTCGATGCGATTGCCCGCTTTGTCGTCGCGAACGGTTTCGGGATAGGCCGAAGTCGAGAACTGGTCCGTTCCGAGGTTGGGCTGCGGGATGTATTTGAGAAGTTGTAGCGCGGGAGCGGACCAGGCGCTCTGCGGAATGATTGCGTTCGGAAAGACGCATTGCACGTTGCTGGTGCAGTTGGGCGTGTAATACGCCTCGTTGACGGAAACGCCGTAGCCGAGCTTTTGCGTCAAAAGCTGCGCGACATAAGGCCCGCTGACCCGATATGGATTGTCGGGCGAGCCGGACCAGAAGGAGCTTTCGTCGTCGCTGAAATTTCCGGTGCGCTCGGCCTCGGACAGCACGGTGGTCACGGGCGAGGCGATGCCTTCGATGGTTCGCGTGCCCTGATAATCGGCGAAAAAGAAGAGCTTGTTTTTGAGAATCGGACCGCCGAGGGTGCCACCGAACTGGTTCTGCTGAAACGTGCCGACGGTGGCATCGAAGAAATTGCGCGCGTCGAGATCGGTGTTGCGCAGAAACTCGAATGCGTCGCCGTGAAACGCGTTGCTGCCGGACTTGGTGATCACGTTCACCATGCCGCCGTTGTAATTGCCGTACTCGGGATCGAAGTTGTTGGTTAGAACGCGGAATTCCTCGATCGAATCGAGATTGGGGATGACGCTGGTGCCGCCGTTCATGTGCTCCTGAACGTCGACGCCGTTGACCATGAAACCGTTGGCGGATTCGCGCTGGCCGTCGATCGAAACGTCGCCGGGATTGAGATCGCCGGAGGGGTTGATGGTTCCCGTGACGCCGGTCATGATGACCGAGGTGGGCGTCAGCGTGGTTACCGGACTGACGCCCGGCTGGATCGCGAGCAGATCGGTGTAGCTGCGCCCGTTGAGCGGAATGGCTTCGATCTGCGTTCCGGTGACCACTTCGCCCAGGTGAGTAGCGACGGTGTCCACCTGCGTCTGCACGCTCGCTTCGCTTTCCATCACCGTGACGGTTTGGGTCTGCGCAGTGATTTCCATCGTCACGTCAATCTTCAGAGCAGCGTCGGCGTCCACCACCAGGCCGAACTTCTTCTGCGTCTGAAATCCCTGCGCATCGATGGTCAGATCGTAATGGCCGACGGGCAGAGCGGGGAGAGAATAGAAGCCGCGCGCGTCGGTGACGGCTTTAAATTCGCTTTTGAGGGCGCTGTTGACCAGGGTCAATGAAGCGCCGGGAACCAGGCCTCCGCTCGCGTCTTTGACCACTCCGGAAATGCTTCCGCCGGCGAAGGACCAGGCGATGACGCTCGCCGACAGCAGGAGTGCGAGTGCGAATCCGGCGCGGAAGCCGCCAGGCAAACCGCGCTTGTCCAGCGCTCCCATGGTCGGGATCATAGCACGTTTGCGAGATTCGTAATACCTATCTTTTGATCCTCCCGATGGCTTTCGGCCGGCTTTCATCCGTGGTCACCCTTCCATCTTATTGCAATCCAGTTGCAAAAACGCGTTCGCTGATGGGGCGCATCATTCTGAAAGTGCGAGGCGAATCCAGCAAACGGATTGCAAATAGGTCAAATATACGACGCGAACGGTCTTATTTTTGCCCGAAGGGTGCTTGCGACGGACGCCTGCGAGGTGAGTCAAGTGCCACGCTCGGGTCGTGGGACCTGGGTGGTTTCACGCTGAGCCGGCGATTTCCCGGTATCATGTTTGGATCATGTTGACCCGGCGGGCTGTTCTGAAAGCGGCGGCGGCCGCCCCGTTTTTGAATTTGAGCCGATACCGGCTGTTTGCGCAACCGGCGCGCGAATATTCCGGGCGCGCGGTTACGCTGGTGCGCGAATCGCTGGTGATCGATATGCTCAACCAGTTTCTATATCGCCGGGATATGCAGGCGAAGTTGCGCGAGTGGATGACCAAACCGGGGGCGTTCCGCGAGGCCGATTTCGAGCGCTTCCGCGATTCCGGGATCAATGCCGCCAGTTTCGGCGAAGGCGCCGACGATTACGAAAGCGGCCTGAAACTGTTCGCGGACTGGAATTCGTTTCTGGCGATGTACCCGGACCGGCTGCTGCGCATCAACACGGCGGCGGATTTCGATCTTGCGAAGAGTTCGCGCCGTTACGGAATTCTGTTCGGCATGCAGAACTCGACGCACTTCCGCCGGCCGGAGGATGTCGATACGTTTTACGGGCTGGGGCAGCGATCGGGGCAGCTTACCTACAATTTCCGGACGCTTTCCGGCAACGGGGCGTTCGAGCGGCGCGACGACGGCGTGAGCGAGTTCGGCATGCGCATCATTGAGCGCATGAACCGGGTGGGGATGGCCGTCGATTGCGGGCACGCGGGCGAGCGCACCATGCTCGACGCGTTCGAATTGTCGAAAAAGCCGGTGATCATTTCGCACGGCAACTGCCGCGCTCTCTATCCCGATTATCCGCGCAACGTGACCGACGCGGCGATCCGCGCGATGGCGAAATCCGGCGGGGTGATGGGCATCAACTTCATCAGCTCCATGGTCAAGCCGCACGAGCCGACGACGGTTGACGACGTGATCGATCATTTCGATCACGTGCGCGACCTGGTGGGAATCGAGCACGTGGGGGTGGGGAGCGACATGGGAATCGAAAGCAACGATTCCATGGCGCCGGCGGAGCTGGCGCGCATGCTCGCCTCGATGGACGCGCGCTATCACGCGCATCATCGCGAGGCGGTGGAGCATCTCGATCACGACCAGCGCACCTACGATCTCGCCGACGCGCTGGTGCGGCGCAAATACACGGACGAGCAGATTCGCCTGATTCTGGGCGGAAACTGGAAACGCGTGCTTGCGGCGATTTGGGTATAGAGGAGGTGCTCAACATACTCCGCGACGAACCCCGGCCTGGCGGCCGGGGCTGTATCGTGGGCGGCGATTCAACGATTTCAGAAAGAGCCCTGCCCGTAAGAGCGTGATGGCGAGGGTTCTAGCCTCGAGGTCCAGAAAAAGGGGACAGACAGCCTTTTTTCGCCGCGGCGGCGGACTGAATTCAGGCAGGGAGGCCGCGAAAAAAGGATGTCAGTCCCCTTTTTCCGTCCTCCGCGGTCCTGGTGACAGGTCCCGTACGGCGGTGCGTCAAGTATATCGATGCCGTTCTTTTACGGGAACCCATGGCGCGCGGGGCGCGTACTTCAAAAACGGAAGCGTTCGCTTCCGCAACGCGGATTCCGAGAATGGACACCCGGCGCGGCCGGCATCGTTGGTTTGAAAGCCGTCCGCGCGGCGCGCGACGTGCAATGAGGATTCGAAATGGCCGATAACATCCGAAAAGATCTCGTCGTCG
>JASHWA010000418.1 GCA_030044325.1 Bryobacteraceae bacterium | reverse complement strand
TCCGTTACTGTCGCGCCTCCAATGGCACCGGCCGGCGACCGACAGTCATGGAGCGCGTTTTTAGACTTCCCCGGTTTCGGCTTCCGGCAGAATGTCGCGCGGGCCGGCCATCCAGACGTAGAGAGTGGGCAATATAAAGATGCTGAGCACGAGGTCCGCGATCAGGCCGCCGACGATCACGATGGCGAAGGGACGCTGCGAATCCGAGCCGATTCCGTGCGACATCGCGGCGGGAAGCAATCCGAGCGTGGCCACCAGCATGGTCATCATAATGGGGCGAAGCCTGAGCACGGCACCTTCGACGGCCGAATCCTCGATGGTATGCCCGCGGGCGCGAAGCTGGTTGATGTATTCGAGCATGATGACGCCGGTCTGCACCGACACGCCGAACAGCGCGAGCAGCCCGACGCCGCTCGATACGCTGAAATTGGTGTGCGTGGCGAGCAGAGCAGAGACGCCTCCAATGGGCGCCAGCGCGACGTTGACCATGATCAGCGCGGCCCATTTAAACGACCGGAACATGCTGTACAGAATCAGGAAGATGAGCAAGACCGTCAGCGGGACGATGATTTCCAGACGCGCGTAGGCGCGTTTTTCGCTGGCGTATTCGCCCTCCCAATCGATGTGGTAGCCGCGCGGGAGCTTCACCTGGTCGGAAACCTTTTTGATGGCTTCTTCTACAGCTCCGCCCAGATCGCGATCGCGCACGCTGTATTTCACCGCGACGTAGCGCTGATTCCCTTCGCGATAGATTTCGGATCCTTCGTCCTGCTCGGAGATCTTGCACAGCTGCGCGAGCGAAACGCGCTCGCCGGTGGGCGCGAGCAGGCGGATTTTTTCGATGGCTTCGCGCGTGTTGCGATATTGCGGAAGGTAGCGCATCACCAGGTCATAGCGCGCTTCGCCTTGCAGAACCTGGGTGAGCGCGTTTCCGCCGACCGCGGTGTTGATGACATCCTGGACGTCGGCGACGTTGATCTGATAGCGCGCGGCGGATTTGCGATCGACCTCGAAGCGGTCGCCCGGCTGTTCGAGGACGTGCAATACGCCCAGATCGGTGATGCCGCGCACGCCGCGCATCACGTTGGCGATCTCCTGGGCCTTGTCCTCGAGCACGTGAAGGTCGTCACCGTAGACCTTGGTGGCGAGCTCGCCTTTGACGCCGCTCACGGCTTCTTCCATGTTGTCGGCGATGGGCTGCGAGAATCCCCAGACGACACCGGGGATGGAGGAGAGCTGCTTGTTCATCGCGGCGATCACTTCGTCTTTGTTTTGGTGGAAGCCGGCGCGCCATTCCTCTTTGGGTTTCAGATCGACGAAATATTCGGTGTTGAAAAATCCGGTGGTGTCGGTGCCGTCGTCGGGACGGCCGGTCTGGCTGGTGCACTGGCGGACTTCGGGCCAGGAGCACAGCATCAGCCGCGCCTGGTTCATCACGCGAATGCCTTCGGTCTGGCCGGTGGAAGGCGCGAGCGTTCCGCGCACCCACAGCGCGCCTTCATCGAGGTGCGGCAAGAATTCGGAGCCGATCATTCCGCTGAACCAGACGAACATCGCAGCGCCGAAAAACGCGAGGCCGACGGCAACCGTCACGTAGCGCCAGCGGATCGCGTTGCGCAGAGATTTGCGATAACGCACGACCAGCCAGTTCATCACCGGGTTGTGCCATTCTTTGGCGCCCTTGGGGAAAAACATGCTGGCGAGCGCGGGCGCGATCAGCATGGAGAACACGATCGCGCCCAGCAGCGCGAAAGCGACGGTCCACGCCATGGGCTTGAACAGGCGTCCTTCGACGCGCTGCAACGTGAAGATGGGAAGATAGGCCGTGATGATAATGGCGATCGCGTAGAACACGGGGCGCTGGACTTCATGCGCGGCGTCGCGGATTTTTTCGCTCGGAGTGCGGTTGTCTTCGCCGCGGCCAAGGTGCCGCACGATGTTTTCGATCATCACCACGGCTCCGTCCACAACCATTCCGAAATCGAGCGCGCCGAGCGAAAGCAGGTTGGCGGGAATGCCCTTGAGGTTGAGACAGGTGGCGGCGAACAGCAGCGAAAACGGAATGGTGAGCGCGACGATGATCGCGCCGCGCACGTTGCCGAGGAACATGAACAGGATGACGATGACCAGAACGATTCCCTCGGTGAGATTGTGCAGAACGGTGTGGGTGGTGAGATGCACCAGGTCGCTGCGGTCGATGAACGGGACGATTTTGACGCCGGCGGGAAGGATGTGATCGTTGAGCTCGTCGATCTTGTCGTGCAGGCCCTTAAGCGCGGTGTCGGCGTCGGCGCCCTTGCGCAGCAGCGCGATTCCGCTGACCACGTCGTCGTTGTCGACGATTTTTCCGTCCTCCCGGCGGATGGCGCGCGCGAACTGGCCCAGGCGGATCTTGGGACCCTGCTCGACCACGGCGATGTCGCTCAACTTCAGCGGCGTGCCGTTTTTGGTGAGAACCACGGTGTTTTCGATATCCTGAACGTCGCGCACCAGGCCCACTTCGCGGATATTGATCTGCTGCGAGCCGGCCTCGATGAAGCTTCCTCCGGCATTGCCGTTGTTGTTGGCGATCTGCTGCTCGACCTGGCCGATGCTGAGGCCATAGGAGATCAGTTTTTCGGGATCGACGCGGACCTGGTATTCGCGCGTGGGCCCGCCGAAGCTGGCGACATCGACGATATCGGGAACGGACTTGAGATTTTTTTCGACCACCCAGTCTTCGAGCGATTTGAGCTCCATCACGTCGTAAGCGGGGTTGGTGCTGTGCAGGGTGAAGAAGTAGATCTGGCCCACCGGGCTCCAGTCGGTGCCCATCTGCGGGCTGACGTTGGGCGGGAGGGTGACTTGGGAAAGCCGTTCGAGCACGCGCTCGCGATTCCAGGCGTTGTCGGTGCCGTCGTCGAAAATCAGCTTGAGGTCGGACAGGCCAAACAGCGAAAAGGAGCGCAGATGCACCACGCCGGGGATGCCGTTCATGGCGATTTCAAGCGGGATGGTGACCTGCTGCTCGATCTGCTCGGCGGAAATTCCGGGCCACTGCGTGATGATTTCGACGTAGTTGTTGGCTACGTCGGGATAGGCTTCGACCGGGAGCAGATGAAAGGAGATCGCGCCCCAGCCGAACAGCAGCAGCGCCGCAGCGAGCACCATGAAGCGGTTCTTGAGGGCGAAATCGACGGCTTTACCGATCATTGGTTGCCTCGCCTGGCTTCACCCGCGGCATGACTGCCGCGGCTCGCGTAAATCGTGAACGCCAGCATGCGAGCCCCGCCAGTGACGGCGGGGAAATGCCCAGCTTTCAGGCAAACTCCCACGCTCGCGGACCGCATCACTGCTCCACCGAGTTCTGGAACACCAGCGCGTTGCCGACGACTTTGTCTCCCGGCTTCACCCCCGCGATTACTTCCTGCATTCCGCCAGGCAGCATGTTGCCCGCGGTCACTTGCTGCCTACGGAAATTTCCGTTGCCGAGCGGCGCATATACCCACTGGCGATCGTGCAGGTGCAGAATCGCGGTGGCGGGAACGGTCGCGTTCTTTTCGGCGGTCAGACCATGGAACGCGGCGGTCACGAACATTCCCAGGCGCATCAACCCGGGATTCTCGACCTCCAGGCGCACCTTGGCGGTGCGGATATTGGGGTCCATCACGGGAAGAATGTTGCTGATCCGCGCCTTGAGCACGCGGTTGGGAAAGGCGGTCAGGTGAATATCGGCGTATTCGTTCAAGTGCACCTGCGGAAGGTCGTTTTCATAGACGTCGCAGACGATCCAGACATGCGAAAGGTCCGAGATGGTGAAGGGATTCGGAGGAGTCAGCGCCTGCACTCCGCTCTGATTGGTGATCTGCTGATCGGTGATGACGCCCGAAACCGGGGCGTACACGCTGACCACGCCGGTGGGGCGGTCCGGGTCCGTCCCGAGCACCTTCAAATGCTCGCGGGCGGTGTCGAGCACGATGACGTTGTCATCTTCGGCGGTCTGCGCGATTTCCAACGCGCTTTTGGGAACGGCACCGTGGTCATACAGAGTCTTGGCGCGATCGAGCTGGATTTTTGTGAGCTCTTCGTTCTTTACGGCCTGGCGGTAGTCGGAATACGCGCCGGCGATGTCCTGGCTGTGAACTTTGAACAGAAGCTGGCCTTTTTTCACCTCGTCGCCCAGCCGCGCGTCGATTTCGACCACGCGCCCGGTGGCGAGCGAGGGCACCGGAACCTGGCGCGAGACGTCGGGGCTGACGACACCGGTCACGTCGAGTTCCGGCGCGGCCACGTGCTCGCCCGCGGTCGCCAGGGCGAAGCGATCGGGATTGTCGACTTTGAAATTGTTGGGGTCCATGTCGGGAACCACGGTGGATGGGACCGGCCCCGGAATCGAGTCGGCTGCCGCGCGATCCTGCGCGGTGACGCGCGCTTCGAACCTGGTGAGCATCAGCGTCACGGCCAGGGTTACGGCCACGCCCAGCGCCGCGCCGGCAACAAATTTCCTGTTCATTCGACCACCTCCCGTCCCGCCGCCAAATTCATTTGCGCCGCCGCCGTCAGATACGATCCGATGAGGTTCAGATAGGCGAGGCGCGTGTCGCGATACGACTTTTCCGCGTCCAGAAAATCCAGAAGCGACGCGCCGCCGTTGCGATAGGAAAACGACATGCGGTCGCGAACGTCGATCGACAGCGGCAGATATTTTTGCTTATAAGGCCGCAGCAGGTTGAGCGTCTGGACCAGCGTGTAGTACGCCGAATCGACGTCGCTAAAAACCTGCGCCTCGGCGGCGTCGCGCAGCTTCTCGTTGCGCCCGATATCGATTTCCGTACGCGCTTTTTCGCCCTGGTTGCGATCGAAGATGCGCAGCGGAACGCTCACGCTCGCGCCGATGGTGTTGTAATCGTAGGGATTGTTGAAGGACGGATTGTGCGTCCACCAGCCCGCAAAGGTCGGGTCGGTCGAGCCGTTGGCGACCGCAAGCTTATAATTCAATTTCGCCAGATCGACGTTTTGCGCCGCTTCTTTGAGATCCGGCCGCGAATCGAGCGCGGCGTTGCGGAAGTCCTCAAGCGGCTTCAACTGGTCGGAAAAATCGAAGCGGCCCGCGATGTCGAACTGATCGATGGGCGTGCGCTCGTTGAGCAAGGTCAGGAGCTGGATTTTCGCGGTGCGCAGGTTGACCATGGCGGTTTCGAAATCGGACTCGAACTGCGCGCGCTGGAGCTCCAGGCGGTTCAGGTCCACCTGCGCCAGGTCGCCGGCCTTGAAACGCTCGCGGTTTACGCCGAGCTCTCTGTCCCAGTACCCCAGGTTTTCCCGCGCGTTTTCAAGCACCGCTTTTGCCTGGAGGAGCTGCACGAACGCGCTGCGCAGATTGAATAACAGGGTGCGTTCCTGATCGAGGTACGCCGATTGGCTTACGGCGGTGGTCTCTCTGGCGACGTCGCGGCGCAGTTCGCGCTTGTGATCGCGCTCATGCAAATAGCTGATCTGGGGGGACATCTGTGTCCCGGTGAAGGGCTGATAGACACCGTGATATGGAGTGAGCTGGGTGCCGTCAACGGAAAAGGAAAAATCCGGGTTGGGGCGAAGAAACGCGGTGATCTCTTCGGCGCGGTTTTCGTCGATGTTCATCTGCGCGGCCTTGAGGGTGGGGTTCACGGTCGCGAATTTCTCTTTGATCTGCGCCCAGGTGAACGCCGTCTGGGCTGAGGCAGTCGCGGCGATCGCGATGATAGCAATCACGTTACAGGCAGCCGCGCGGGCCAGATTCGGTCCAGGGAGGCGCGCGGGAGTCGCCGAGTTGATCGCCATGTTCATAGAACGTAGGGGAACCGCGGGCGTGGCGTGCGGAAATCTCAATTTACCGCAGGCGCGAACGCTTGAGGCATGATCTTTCGGTCATGGACAATGATCGTTCGATAATCGCCGTTCGGATGAAATGACGTATCGTCAGACTGAATTGGCACCGCAACTGGCGGCAATGGTGAACAATCGTTTGGTCAATCTTTTGATTATCTCTTGATCTACAACAGATTACGGTAGTTTTCGAGAGCTACCCTGACCAATTGGCTACGTGTGCGCACTCCCGTTTTGGTGAACAACTGCTGGAGGGTATTTTTGACGGCGCTTTCCGAGATTTCGAGTTTAGCGGCGATTTCCTTGTTGGCCAAACCCTGGACGAGGAGGCGCAGGACCTCCAGCTCCCGGGTTCCGAGTGAAATCGCCTCGCCGCCGTCCACTACCGAATTCTGGTGGGAATCGTCGGAAACTTCGCCGATGATGGCCGCGAGCTTAGGATGCTTGCCTTCCTTATATGTGGAGAACCAAACGTCGGCCATGAACGCTTCGCCGTTACCGCGATGACCGTGACACTGCATGGAGGCGCGAAACTGCGGCGCTTCCTCCCAGCGCAGGGCATGATGCAGTTCCGGGAGGAATGCGGCGATGGGGTTTTCCACAAGTTTTCCATCGCGCGGCGACAACATTTCCACAGCGGCGCGATTGGCGAGCTCGATGAAGCCGCGCTCATCCACGGTGACGATTGCGGCGGGGCTGGTTTCGACCAGGACGCGCAGGCGTTCCTGAGCTTCGATGTTCATGCGGCGGTTGCGAACGAGCTCGGCCACAAAAAGTCCGCAGCCGGCGAGGGCGAGAGTTTCAAGCGTCAAGCGCGTCCAGGATTTGGAAAGAGAGCTGAAAATTTCCGCCAGTGCCGCGCATCCCAGGCCCATCCCCGCAATGGCCCAGCGCGGCAAGAATCCCGCGGCGAGGATAATCGGGAACAGATATAGAAAGCCCAGAGACACGAAAGGCAGGGTCCACCAGTCGACGACCGCGATCGCCAGGGTGATCGCAGCGCTTACCAGCAGGACGGTGGTGCGGTTGGAGGTATCCCAGACTCGGGCCAAGTCCAGCATGTGAGATTGAAGTATCGATTATGCCATTTTTGGCGAGCGCTGGCGGTTTTTTCGAAAACGATCGCGCGCGTTTGGGGTTTCCGTAGACCGACGATCAACGCGCTCCATTACTTACTGTCGCGCCTCGAATGGCTCGGGTTCCCTGGGGCGGATTTCAATCCGCCTGGTTTGTTTCGCGCACGACGGCGCCGCTTAAAACCGGCGCGCAGGCTGAGGGCCTGGCCTACAGTGCGCCTGGAATTTCTGAGGCAGGGCTCTAGTGCATGAAGCGATCGAGCTGCCAGCCGTTGTCGTAGCGAAACAGCAGGACGGGCTTGTAATCCTGCGTGAAATTGCCCTTGTGGACGCCCATCAGGACCAGCGGGTTGGGAAAACAATCGTTATCGATTTTGATGCCGAGCTTCACTTCGACGAGCTTGGTGCTGGGCTCGGGCCCGTCACGGTCACTGCGGATGTCGAGTGCGAGCAAGTTGAAATCGCCGCGAACCTGCACGTAAGGCTGGCGCATATCGCCGATGTTCACATCGTCGCTGAACTTGAGCGCGCGTCCCTTATCGGTGAGCCGCGCGAAAGCGTGTTCGCCGGGAAGGCCCTTGAGCTCGGGCGGCTTGTCCCAGAGTTCGGCGTCGACGCCGCAATCGAGCATGCCCCCGTCGAGCATCACGTATTCGGCGTCGATGTGGAAGGGATTGCCTTGAATGATGTTCTGGACTTTGCCCCAATTGAAATCGCTCTCGCCACAGCCAGCGGAGATGAGCGCCAGACCCGCCGCAGACACAGCGGCAATCACGGAAAGTCCCATTGTTTGCATCGTGTTTCCCGGGCCGGCATATGCCGGTACCACCGGTCCTACTTACCCTATCGGCAGGCGCAGGGGTTTTAAACAGGGCGACGCGGCGGTTCGAGGGCGAATTTGTAACGTCCGGCCCCGGAGGGGAACCGTTGACTGCCCGGGGCGCGCTTTTTCATGGTTTGATGTTGCAAAGAAAAGAATTGCGTGAGACAATAGCCGAGGTTTTGGAAGGTAACGTCCCGTATTCACGGGAATGGAACAGGAGAACTCAAGTAGTGAGAGAAAAGGGTGTTGTGAAATGGTTTAACGCCGCCAAAGGCTACGGCTTCATCCAACGGGCCAGCGGCGAGGACGTGTTCGTACACTTTTCGGCCATCCAGATGTCCGGCTACCGGACGCTCGAAGAAGGCGCGGAAGTGGAGTTTGAAGTGAAGAGAGGGCCCAAGGGCCTTCAGGCCGAGAACGTCGCGCGGCCGTAAATTTCCAGGAGGGAAACAGAGTCTGATACGGGGGCTGCCCGCGAGGGCGGCCCTTTTCGCTTTCGGGATTTCTGTGGGCCGAGGGCCAACGCGCTCCATCACTGTCGCGCCTCAGGGTGTCACGACGGTGGCGCTACAGGGGGCGTTTGTTAGGCGGGTTTGCGAATCCGGCCGAGGACCTTCTTCACTTCGGCGAGCAGCTCTTGGCGGCGAAACGGCTTCGGAAAAGTGTAAAAATCCTCGATCATGTTGCGGGTTTCGGTGCGATCGTCTTCCATAAATCCGGCGACGATCAGCACGGGAAGGCCGTGATGCCTGGTGCGCAAGTATTCGGCTGCCATCCATCCGGGCATGCTGTTGATGTAGGGCCGCGTAATCAGGAGATCGGGCTGGACCTCCGCCAGCCGGTCGACGGCCTTGCCGATGTCCCCGGCCATCACGACCATGTAGCCGGCGCTTTCGAGCGCATCGCCGAGGGTGGCGCGCATGGTGCGCTCGGAGTCGAGCAGCAGGATGATCGCCACGGGATTGTGCAGATCCGGCACGCTTTCCTTCGAGCGTAACACTTGCGTCCGGCGAATTGAGGTGAGAATTTCGCGCGGCTCGGTTCACTTACCTTTTGTGCGGATCCTGGTCGCGGTGATGCTTTTCAGTGCGGCGCTTTGCGCGCAGAGCCGGGCGGAATACGTCGGTGGAACGGTGGCGGGAATCGAAAGCGGCGCGGCAGGCTCGATCGAAGTCACCGACGCGCATTACTTCGCTTTTTATACCAAAAAAGCGCAGGTGCGCGTGGCCTACGATCACATCGAATCGCTCGCATACGGGCAGAAAGCGGACCGGCGGTTACTGCTGGCGGTGGCGATTTCGCCCATTTTTCTGCTGAGCAAGAAGCGCAAACATTTTCTGACCGTCGGTTACACGGACGAGGACGGCAATCACCAGGCGATGGTATTTCGGGTGGATAAGAACGACATTCGCGCGACGCTGGTGAGCCTGGAGGCGCGCACGGGCGTGCGGATCGAGTATCAGGACGAAGAAGCGCGAAAGGCGGGACACGGATGACCGCGATACTGTTTTTGCTGCTGCTGGGGCAGGATCCGCCGAATCAGCTTGTGGGAATCAAGCGCGTGTACGTGGACCGGCTGACCGGCGGCGAGACCGCGGCGCAGATGCGGGACCTGCTGATGAGCAGCTTGAACGGCGCGAAGCTGTTCGTCGTCACCGAGCGCGAGGATCGCGCCGACGTGATCATGCGCGGCGCGGCCGAGGATTTGATTTTCACCGATACGTTCCAAAGTTCCGAGGGGATCAACATGCGCGGAGGGTCGAGCAGCAGCTCGGGCCAGGGATCGAGCACGCATTTCAATGGCGCCGGATCGGGATATGATTCGCGCAGCGGGCGGTCCTTCAACGTAGGCATCGGCGACAACGAGTCGGAGAACATCAAAGAGCGGAGGCATGAAGCCATCGCGACGGTGCGGCTGGTGAACAAGGACGGCGACGTGATCTGGTCGACCACGCAGGAGAGCACGGGCGCACGGTTTCGCGGCGCAAGCGCGGACGTAGCCGAAAAAATCGCCCGCCAGCTTGCGGAGGATTTCGACCGGGCGCGGGGAAAAGGGAAGAATTAAAGTATCGGCCGCTAAACGGCAGAGTGGCGCTTCAGAATCTGCGGCAGATTTTGGGAAAACGCCGACCGCGCCAGCACCATGTCGCATCCGGCTTCCTGCGCCGCCTGTTTCAGATCGCCCTGCACGTGCGAGACATAGCCGATTACGCTGATATCCCGCGTTTCCGCGGCGGATTTCAGTTTGCGAATCAACTCCAGCGGATCGACGCCTGAAAAATTCAGATCGAAGATCATCAGCGCGGGCTTTTGGGCCGCCTGCGCCAGCACGTCCTGTTCGCTCTTGACGAAGGTGATGGGAAATCCGGCGCGCTTGGCCGATTCGTTGATCTTCACGGTAAAGAAGAGATCGCTCAGCACAGCGACAATCTTGTTTTGTTCGGGCATGAGTTGGAATTTCCTGGTAAACAGCTACGGCGGGGTAAGTTTGATGTTACCACAAGTAACCGTCTCGAATATGTGGACGATGATCGGGACAAATCACCGCGCTCGCTCAGTTTGCAACGCCCAATCCGCACTCGCGATGGATTGCCTGCACCGCCCGGTTGAGGCCGTCGCGATGGACGACAATGGCGATGGTCAGCTCGCTCGACCCCTGCGCGATGGCGATGATGTTGATTTTTTCGCGCGAAATCGCGGTGAAAATGCGGCCGGCGAGACCGGGAGTTCCGCGCATTCCTTCGCCGACCACGGCGATCAGGCCGACATGGCAGTCCACGCTCACCGGCTTCAGGTATCCGTGCGCGAATTCGAGCGACAGGCTTTCTTCGAGATATTCGGTCACGCGCTCGAGCTCGGATTGGCGCACCAGGAAACAGAAATTCTGGCGATAGCTGGAGCTGGTGATGGCCAGAACCTCGACGTTGGCCCGGGCCAGCGCGCCGAGCGCCCGCGCCATCACCTTGGTTCCGCTCAGCACGGAGTTAGCGGGCTCGATCGAGACCAGCGCGACGTCGGCCATGGAGGTCACCGCATGCGGGCCGCGTGTGCTTTCGATTTTGGGGACGATGCGGGTGCCGGGTTTTTCGGGCGCGAAGCTGTTCTTGCTCCACACCGGAATGTGGCGTTCCACCAGCGGCGCAAGCGTGCGCGGATGCAGAACCTTGGCGCCGTTATAGGCGAGCTCGGCGGCTTCGTTATAGGTAACCGCGTCGAGCACGCGGGCGTCGGGCACCAGGCGCGGGTCGCCGGTCATGATTCCGTCGACGTCGGTCCAGATCCACAGCTCGCTCGCATCGAGCGCGGCGGCGGCGATCGACGCGGAAAAATCGGACCCCCCGCGGCCGAGCGTGGTCGGCCGTCCGTCGAGAGTCGATCCGTTGAACCCGGTCATCACCGGGAGGATGTTTTGATCGAGCAAGGGGCGGAGGATTTTCGCGGCGCGCTCCCGCGTGGCGTCCATGAGCGGCGTGGCATTCCCGAAAACCGCGTCCGTGGCGATCACGTCGGCTCCGTTGACCGCGGCCGCGGGAACGCCTTCGGATTCGAGATATTCGGCCATCATCAGCGCGCTCAGCCGTTCGCCGATGGCGACGGCTTCGTCGATCGAGCGCGGCGGACGGTCGTTGAGCATCAGGCAGCCTTTGGCGATGCGTGAAAATTCGCCGATCAGGCCGTGGATCCCGGCGAGCGCAGCTTCCTGGCGCGCGGGCGGAAGCAGCTCGCGGCAGCATTCGAAATGGCGCGCGTAGAGGGTCTTCAAGTTCTGGTCGAGGTCGGACTGATCGCCGGCCTCGGCCTTGCGCAGAGAGTCGAGCAGCAGGTCGGTAATTTTGGACATGGCCGAAACGACCACCACCACCGGCCGCCGCTGATGCTGCTCACGCGAGATGCGCGCCGCGACGCGAATGCGCTCGGCCGAGCCCATGCTGGTGCCGCCGAATTTCATGACTAAAAGCATGTTCGTGGTTAGTGGTAAGTGGTTCGCCGGCGTGGAGCGAACCGGCGACGAACCACTTACCACAGACCACTCACTTCAATTTGACGTTCTCTTCCGTATAATCTTCAAAATCGCTTCCTCCACCTGGTCCGGCGTGAGCCCGGTGGAGTCGATATATTCGGCATCGGGAGCCTGGATCAGGGGGGCCTCGCGGCGGGAGCGGTCGCGCGTGTCGCGCTCGGCGATTTCGCGCTCGACGCGATCGACGGCCGCTCCGGTTTCCTTCGCGCGGCGCCCGGCGCGGACGTGCGGATCGGCATCCAGATAAATCTTCACCTGCGCCTGGGGAAAAACCACGGTCCCGATATCGCGGCCTTCCATCACCACGGAATTTTCGGCTCCGATGCGGCGCTGCTCCGCGCGCATCGCGCGGCGAACGCCGGGGACGATCGAAACTTTGGACGCCGCGTCGGTCACCTCGGGACGGCGGATTTCCGCGGTCACGTCCTCGCCGTTCAACCGGATTACGTCCCCGGCAAATTCAATGTGCGCGGCCCGCGCAAGCTGTTCCAGTTTGTGCATGTCGTCGAGCGGGATTCCGGCCCGCAGCGCCCATAACGCGACGGCGCGGTACATCGCTCCGGTATCAATGTACGTCGCGCCGAGACGCCGGGCGAGCGATCGCGCGATGGTGCTCTTACCGGCCCCGGCCGGGCCGTCGATCGCGATAATCATCTGGGACACAACAGGGTTTTGGGGCACGTGAAGGACTAAATCATTTAGTATGGCACGCCGGAGCCGACTCGGACTTATGTGGACCGATGAGCAACGCGCTGTATTTACCGTCGGGCCTCGCCGGCACTATCCCAAGTGAATCAAAGGCCGACGCCGGAGTGGTCGGGTGCATCTGCCGAATGGCATACAAAATCGATCAAATTTGGGCGCGTAAACACCTGTAAAACCGTAACCTAAACGCCTCGGTCAACGCCCCATTCATAGACTTATCGAGGCAGTATACTGGTAGCCTGACTTGTGATTAGACTTTTCTCCAATTCCACGCGAACGAAGGCATGGGCCGCTTTCGTATCCTTAGCCGCTGCAATGATTTTGCTGCATGGCTGCGCAGGCTCGACTACGATCGCCGATGGCACCGACGCGAACAAAGCCGGAAAGGGCGGCGGTCGCGGACGGCGCAGCTTCGACGGTGGGGGCCCGGTTCCGGTCACGGTGGCGAAAGTGTCCCAAAAGGACGTGCCGATCGAAGTCGCGGTGGTCGGCAACGTGGAGGCTTTTTCGACCATCACGGCGATCCCGCAGGTCGGCGGCCAGTTGACGGAAGTGCTTTTCAAAGAAGGGGACATCGTCAAGAAGGGGCAGAAGCTGTTCCAGATCGATCCGCGGCCGCTGGAGGCGACGCTCGCGCAGAGCAAAGCCGCGCTTGAACGCGACAAGGCTCTGCTGGGGCAGGCGGAAGCAAACCTGGCGCGCGACATCGCTTCGGAAAAATACGCCCGGCAGGAAGCGGAGCGCTACGGAAAACTGTTCGATCAGGGAATTGTTTCGAAAGAACAGGGCGATCAATACCGGACCAACGCGGATACGCTGGCGCAGTCGGTTTTGGCGGACAAAGCGGCGATCGATAGCACGCGCGCGACCATCGCTTCGGACGAGGCGACCATCGAGAACGCGCAGGTGCAGCTGGGCTTCACGTCGATCACCTCGCCGATCGACGGGAAAACCGGAAACCTGGCGGTCAAACAGGGCAACGTGGTCGCGGCGAACACCACCAACCTGATCACCATCACGCAGCTTGAGCCGACCTACGTCACATTCGCGGTTCCGGAAACCAATCTCGCCGATATCAAGAGGTACATGGCGGAGGGAAAACTTCCGGTCATGGCGACGACCCAGGACGGCGAAGCGGTGAAAGAAACCGGCGTGCTGACCTTTGTCGATAACAACGTCGATATGACCACGGGAACGATCAAGCTGAAAGGCACGTTCCCGAACTCGGATCACAAATTATGGCCGGGGCAGTATGTGAACGTGGTTTTGCAGTTGACCACGCGGCCCAACGCGCTGGTGGTTCCGAACCAGGCCGTGCAGAACGGGCAGGACGGCAATTTCGTGTATGTGGTCGACGACAGCCGAAAGGTCGCGGCGAGGCCGGTGAAGCTGGGTCCGAGGGTGGGGCAGGATCTGGTGATCAACCAGGGTCTGGAAGAAGGCGAAACGGTGGTGACGGAAGGCCAGTTGCGCCTGGCCCCCGGCGCGACTGTGGCGATTCGCGACGCCAACAACCCGGGCGGCGGCGGAGGCGACAGCGGCGGGCGCGGACGCGGGCGCGGACGGCGGGGCGACGGGCAGGGCCGAGGGCAGGGACAGGGAAAAACGAGCTAAGCGCCGGAACTCACGCGAGGTGCAAATCAGGTGAACGTTTCGGAAGTTTTCATTCGACGTCCGATCGCTACCAGCTTGCTGATGGCGGGCATCACGCTGTTCGGCGTGATCGCCTACAAATCGATGCCGGTGAGCGACCTGCCGATGGTGGATTATCCCACCATCAGCGTGAGCGCGAGCCTGCCGGGAGCGGATCCGGCGACCATGTCGAGCTCGGTCGCGTCGGTGCTGGAGCGGCAGTTCACGGGAATCGCGGGTCTCGATTCGATGACCTCGCGCAGCTCGACCGGCTCGACCAACATCAATCTGCAATTCAGCCTGGATCGCGATATTGAAGGCGCGGCGGTGGACGTGCAGAGCGCGATCGCGGCGGTCACTCCGCTGCTTCCCGCCGGATTGCCCGCGCCACCGTCCTTCCACAAGCAGAATCCGTCGGAGATGCCGATCATTTTCCTGAGCCTGATCTCGGACACGCTGCCGATGTCCACCATCGACGAATTTGCCGAGACGCAGATCGCGCCGCGCATCTCCATGATCAACGGCGTGAGCCAGGTGCAGGTGCAGGGCCAGCAGAAATACGCGGTGCGGGTGCAGATCGATCCGGACCGTCTGAGCGCCAAGCGGATCGGGCTGAACGAGATCAACACCGCGCTCGGCAACTGGAACGTCAACACGCCGCTGGGGATTCTGTACGGCCCGACCACCGCGTACAACATATACGCGAACGGGCAGTTGATGAACGCGGCGCAGTTCCGCAACCTGATCGTTTCCTTCGTGAACGGGCGCGCGGTGTATCTCAAAGACATCGCCAACGTGATCGACAGCGTGCAGGACGACAAACAGGCGTCCTGGCTGTACACGCGCGACGAAAAGACGGGCAAGCTGACCGCCGCGCGCGCGGTGACGCTCAGCGTACTGCGCCAACCGGGGACCAACACTATTGAAGTGACCGACCGCGTCCGGGATCTGCTTCCGCTGTTTCAGGCGGAGATTCCTCCGGCGCTGCACCTGCTGGTGCGCGGCGACCGTTCCCAGAGCATCCGGCGCGCGTTCAACGACGTGCAGGTCACCATGCTGATCACGCTGGTTCTGGTGATCATGGTGATCTTTTTCTTCCTGCGCAAGCTTTCGGCGACGGTGATTCCCAGCCTGGCGCTGCCGTTCACCATCCTGGGAACTTTCGCGGTGATGGCGGCGCTCAACTTCAGCCTCGACAACATGTCCATGATGGCTCTCATTCTGGCGGTGGGATTCATCGTGGACGACGCCATCGTGATGCTCGAAAACATCGTGCGGCATATCGAGCAGGGCACCGAGCCGTTCGAGGCGGCGCTGATCGGGTCGAAGGAAATCGGGTTCACGATCGTTTCGATGACCATCTCGCTCGCCGCGGTGTTCATTCCGATTCTGTTCATGAGCGGAATTCTGGGCCGGCTGTTCCGGGAGTTCGCGGTGACCATCGTGACGGCGATCCTGATTTCGGGCATGGTTTCGATCACTCTGACGCCGATGCTGTGCAGCCGGTTCCTGCGCCCGCATCAGAGCGGCAAGAAGGACAACGTTTTCGCCCGGATGATGGAGTGGGTTTTTCGCCAGCAATACCGGTTCTATGAATGGTCTCTCCGGGGCGTGCTGCGGGTGCGGCCGGTAATGCTGGCGGCATTTTTCGCCGTCATCGGGCTGACCTGGTACCTGTTCGAGAAAGTTCCCAAGGGCTTCATCCCGGACCAGGACATCGACCAGATCAGCCTTCAGATGATGGCCGCGCAGGGGACTTCGTTCTACAAGATGGTGCAGTATCAGAAGCAGGTGGCCGACATCATCCAGCGCGACCCCAACGTGGACACGTTCATGGCGAGCGTGGGCGGCGGCTTCGGGGGCCAGAGCGGCAACAACGCCAACATGAACATCATCCTGAAGCCGGCGAACGAACGCACCATGACCATGCAGCAGGTGATGGACAAGCTGCGCCCGCAGATCGGCCGGTATCCGGGGTTCCAGACGTTCCTGCGCATACCGCCGACCATCAACATCGGAACGCGAGGCTCGCGCGCGGCGTATGAGCTGACCATTTTGAGCCCGGATACGGACGCGCTGGCGCGGGAGTCGGTGCGGTTGCAGGACGCGGTCGCAAAAGAGCGCGACCTGGTGACCGACGTCAACAGCGATCTCCAGATCAAGAGCCCGCGCGTGATGGTGCAGGTGGACCGGGACCGCGCGGCGTCGCTCGGCCTGGACGTGAACACCATCGAGAGCGCGCTGTACAGCGGCTACGGCCCGCAGTGGGCCACCACGATTTACTCTTCCACCAATCAATACGAAGTTTTGACGGAAATTCAGCAGAAATACCAGGAATATGCGGATTATTTGTCGAAAATCGCGTTTAAATCGACCAACGGTACGCTGATTCCGCTGAACGAAGTGGTGACCCAGAAAGAAGACGCGATGCCGCAGAGCATCAATCACACCTCGGTGCTGCCCTCGGTGACGATTTCATTCAACCTGCAAACCGGAAAATCGCTGGGCGAAGCGGTGGACCGGCTGGGCAAAGTCGCGCGGGAGACGCTGCCCGATACCATGCAGGTGAGCTTCACCGGAACGGCGCAGGTATTCCAGCAGTCGCTTCAAAACCTGACGCTGCTGATGATCGTCGCGATCGGGGTGGTGTACATCGTGCTGGGCGTGCTCTATGAAAGCTACATTCACCCCGTCACGATTCTCTCCGGATTACCCTCGGCGGGCGTGGGCGCGCTGCTGACGCTGATCATTTTCCACGTCGATCTCAATATTTATTCTTTCGTGGGGCTGGTGCTGCTGGTGGGGCTGGTCAAGAAGAACGCGATCATGCAGATCGATTTTGCGCTAGAAGCGGAACGCAAGAGCGGCAAGACGCCGGCGGAGGCGATTTACCAGGGCTGCCTGATCCGCTTCCGCCCCATCATGATGACCACCTGGGCGGCGCTCTTGGGCTCGGTGCCGATGGCGCTGGGGTACGGTTCGGGCGGCGAAGCGCGGCGTCCACTGGGACTGGCGGTATGCGGCGGCCTGGTGGTTTCGCAGATGATGACACTGTACCTGACGCCGGTGGTTTACACGTATATGTCGAGCCTGCTCGAATGGTGGCGGCGGCGGCATCCGGAGACGATCGAGGGAGCGGAGCTGGGATTTACGGATTAGTGGCCAGTGGCCGGCGGCTAGTGGCCCGTAAGGCGGCAGCGCGAAGGAGCGCTGCGGTGAAGAGTCGGCAATGAGCGGAAGAGCAGTGAAATCAAATCAAATTAAGAACGGGCCACGGACCACTGGCCACTGGCCACTTATATGAACTTTTCAGAAACATTTATTCGCCGGCCGATTGCGACCAG
>JASHWA010000417.1 GCA_030044325.1 Bryobacteraceae bacterium | reverse complement strand
TCGGCGAAACTGGCGGCAAAATCGCTCATGGCATCACGCTTCACTCACGCGCTGGTCAAGGCGCCGTACATGTCCGGACGCCGGTCACGAAAGAACTGCCAGGTCTTGCGCACTTCGGCGATCATATCCAGATCGAGATCCGCGGTCAGCACTTCATCGCGGTCGCGCGAAGCTTGCGCTACGATCTGGCCCCGCGGATCGCAAAAATAGCTCGAACCGTAGAATTCGCCGATGTTCCAGGGCGCTTCCACACCTACCCGGTTGATCGCGCCGATGAAATAGCCATTGGCGACGGCGTGCGCCGGCTGTTCGATCTTCCAGAGATGCTCGCTCAATCCGGCGACGGTCGCGGAAGGATTGAAAACGATTTCCGCGCCGCTGAGACCGAGGGCGCGCGCGCCTTCGGGAAAATGGCGGTCGTAACAGATGTAGACGCCTATGCGCGCGAAGCCGAGGTCGAAAACCGGATAACCGAGATTACCGGGGCGGAAATAAAATTTCTCCCAAAATCCCGGCGCCACGTGCGGGATGTGGGTCTTGCGGTATTTGCCGAGATAATTCCCCTGCGGATCGAGAACGGCCGCGGTATTGTAAAAAATCCCCTGCTGCTCGACTTCATAGATGGGGACGATCAGCGCCATGCGATGCTTGCGCGCGAGCTCTTGCATGTGTTTGATGGTGGGGCCGTCGGGGATGGGCTCGGTGAATTCGTACCAGCGGGTCTGTTGTTCGGCGCAGAAATAGGGACCGTAGAAAATTTCCTGAAGGCAGGTGAGTTGGGAGCCGCGGGAGGCGGCGTCGGCGATGTAATGCTCATGTTTTTCGAGCATGGCTCGCTTGACCAGGTCGAGCGGCGCGTCGGCGGGCGCGACGTTGGCGGCCTGAATCAGCGCGCAGCGGACCACGCGGGGCATAGAGTCCTCCTCAAGAGGCTCTATTATACGCCGCGCTGAACCTCCGAATCCTGAAGATCGATCACGGCGCGCGCGTGCGACACTGATGGTTAGAGCTATGAAGTACTTCATTGCGCTTGCTTCGCTCGCGTTTGCCGCCAGCGCTCAGAACTCCGGCGTTCAGGCGGAATGGGACATTTCCAAGACCATCGATTCGCTTTCGACGACGGCCAAACGCCTCAAGCCGATGCTCGATCAGTTGATGCCGGAAGAGTGGGTGAAGAGGGGCGCGCCGGATGCTTATGTCGCACAGTGGAAGGGCGCGCAGGCGGAGCTGGGGTACCTGGTCGATTCGGCCAAGTCGCTCCAGGCGCAGCCGGAGCGGCTGACGCTCGCGCTCGATACGTATTTCCGGATGCAGGCGCTGGAGATGCGGTTGACGTCGCTGGTGGAGGGAGTGCGGAATTATCAGAATCCCGCGGTCGGCGATCTGCTGTTCGGAGTGCTGGCGGAGAATTCGACCAATCGCGACAAGCTGCGCCAGTACATCACCGATCTGGCCGCGACCAAGGAGCAGGAGTTCAGGATCGTCGATCAGGAAGCGCAGCGCTGCCGCGGAGTCTTGAGCCGGCAGCCTGTCAGGAAGAACCAATGAACGAAACGAGCGCCACCACTTTCGCATGCAGCATCTGCGGCGAGCCGTCCACCGAGGTTTGCGTGTATTGCACCAAGGACACGTGCGCCAACCATTTGTGCGAAAAATGCGGCCGCTGCAGCGATTGCTGCCAGTGTGAGCTGCGGCGAACCGAGAATTGACGCGCCGCATTCTGGTCCACGGCCATCGCGGCGCACGCGCGGTGCTGCCGGAGAACACGATTCCCGCGTTCGAGTACGCGGTCGCGGCGGGCGTGGATGCGATCGAGCTGGATGTGGGCGTTTCGAAGGATGATGTGGTGGTGGTTTCGCACGATCCGTATCTGCAGCCGCCGATGTGCGCGGGGCCGCGCGAAAAAACCGCGATTCGCGATCTGCTGTTCGCCGAAATTCGCGAGTGGGATTGCGGGAAAACTCGCAATCCTGCGTTTCCCAAACAGAGGCCGGTTCCGGGAACGCGGATGCCCGCGCTCGACGAAGTTTTTTCGCTTGGCGCAGGCAGCAGGGTGGGTTTCAACGTCGAAACCAAGATTTTCAGGGATCGTCCCGCGCTTGCGCCCGCGCCCGGCGAGTTCGCGGGGCTGGTGCTGGAGGTGATTCGAAAGCATCGGCTGGAGAATCGCGTAAAACTGCTGTCGTTCGATTTCCGGACACTCGACGCGATGCGGAAAATCGCGCCGGAGATCGGGCTGGTGGCGCTGTGGGACGGCGATGCGCAGCGCGATTTTGCCGCGATCGCGCATGAGGCGGGCGCGAACACGGTTTCGCCGCATCATTCGCTGGTGACGCGCGAAAAGGTCGCGGCGGCGCATGCGCAAGCGATCGAAATCCTCGCCTGGACGGCGAACACGCCGGAGCAGTGGGACAAATTGATCGCGGCGGAAGTGGACGCGATCGTCAGCGACGATCCGGCGGAGCTGATTGAATACCTTCGCCGTCCATGAACGCGTAGCAGATCATGTGGCAGATGATGTGATGCGCGTCTTCGATGCGGCCCATGTGGGGCTCGGCAACCTGGATATTCAACTCGGCGAGCGCGCCCAGCTTTCCGCCGTCGCGGCCGGTCAACGCAAGCGTGCGGCATCCGGCCGATTTGGCATACTCCATCGCGCGAACCACGTTGGGAGAGTTGCCGGAGCCGCTGATGGCCATGTAAATATCGCCGGGACGGGCGAAGTTGCGGAGCTGCTCGACCACAGCGTCGTGATAGCCGACATCGTTCGAGTAGGCCGTCATGGTGGGGATGGAATCGGTGAGCGATTGAATGCGGAAGCGCGAGGCGCGGCCGTAGCTTGCGCCTTTGAGCATGTCGCAGACGAAATGCGAAGCGGTCGCCGCGCTGCCGCCGTTACCGGCGACGAAGATCGCGCGCTGGTCGCGCCGGGCCTGGTCGAACCATTCAATCGCGCGGGACACCTGCTCGATATCGATCTTCGAAATCGCGCCGAGCAGGTGCTCGCGATATCGCGCCGCAAAACTCACGTTCACATTTTAACTGCCGCCGACGCGCTTACGCACGGGGCTCTTGTGCGCGAAATCCACGCTGACCCACGTTAATCCGCTTTGTGGAAACCGGTTGAACCCGCGCCATTACTGGCGCGGCTCGCAGGCCGACGGTATAACTAAGTGCCCAGATACATCACGTGCACGTAGGTTCCCAGGCGCACGTTGTAGCACAGATACCAGCCGACGTGATCGGGATCGTCGTAAATCACGATTTCATCGGAGTCCCACAGCCAGTCGCCGCAATAGCCGAGATCGGCCGGCGCGACGCTGAAGTAGAATCCGTTGAACCAGAAGCGGCTGGGACCGCCGCCGGCCAGATGCCAGACGTGCGATTTTCCGATTCCGCCGGTGAAGTGGCCATGCTGCCAGGGTGTGTCGAGATGGTAGCGCGGATCGTTTTTGCCGGAATCGTGGCCGACCCACTGCCCGTTCGCGTGGACGTGCGGAGCCGCGGGATGGCCCGGCTTATCGGGTGTTGGATGTTCGGCGGGCGGCTTGGCGTTCTTGGCCGGAGCAGGTCCGCGCGCCGGAATATGCCCGCCGACCTCTTTTTCTCCGCCCCGCTGAGCAAAAGCGAAACTACAGATCGAGAGAAACGCAAGGGATAACCCAAGCTTGGTGTTCATACTTTGATGATGCCGGACGCGAGTGAAACGTTACGTCTTGTGATTGCCGCGCCGCCGGACCAGGCGTTTCCAGGAGGTCCGCTCGACCGTCGGCGGACGGAACGCCTGCTCGATCAATTCGGCCTGCTCCTCGGCGTGGCGCCGCGAAGAGCCCGGCGCGGTGCTCGCGCTTTCCGGGCGTCCCGCGTAGCCGATCTGGCGATGCTGCGCGAGGACCATCGGCTCGATCCATCCGCGCACGAACGCCCACGCGCCGCTGTTGCGCGGCTCCTCCTGCACCCACACGACTTCGCCCGCCTGCGGATAGCGCGCCAGCACTTGGGCGAATTCCGCTTCCGGGAACGGATAAAGCTGTTCGATGCGAATGATGGCAGTGCCGGCCGCTTGGCGCTCGTCGCGCGCGGCGGCGAGCTCGTAATAGATTTTGCCGCTCGACACCAGAATTTTTCGCACCCCCGCGGGATCGGCGACGCTGTGATCGTCGAGCAGCGGCTCGAAGACGGCGCCGGTCAGATCCTCGACGCTCGAAATCACTTTGGGATGGCGCAGCAGGCTCTTGGGCGTCATCACCACCAGCGGTTTTCGCAATCCGCGCCGGTCTTTTCCTCCGCGCATCTGGCGGCGAAGAACGTGGAAGTATTGCGAAGGCGTGGTGCAGTTGACCACGCGCATGTTGTTTTCCGCGCAGAGCTGCAGGAATCGCTCCAGGCGCGCGCTCGAATGCTCCGGACCTTGCCCCTCCTGGCCGTGCGGCAGCAGCAGCACCAGTCCGCTCGGCTGCCCCCATTTCGATTCCGCGGAGGCGATGAACTGATCGATGATGATCTGCGCGCCGTTGGCGAAATCGCCGAACTGGCCTTCCCACAGCACCAGCGCGAGCGGATCGGCCACGCTGTAGCCGAACTCGAAGCCCATCACGGCGAATTCGGAAAGCGGGCTGTTGTAGACTTCGAAACGCGCCTGGCCGGAGGCGAGATTCTGGAGCGGAACGTACACGCGATCGCTTTCGTAATCGTGATATTCGACGTGCCGCTGGCTGAAGGTGCCGCGCCCGCTGTCCTCTCCGCTCAGCCGGACCGGGGTTCCTTCCAGCACCAGCGATCCGAACGCCAGCACCTCGGCGAGCGCCCAATCGATATGCGGTTTTTCCGTTTGAAACGTCTGCCGGCGTTTTTGTAAAAACGCGACCACCTTGGGATGAACGTGAAAATCGGGAGGGAACGTGGTGATGCGGTCCACGATGCGCTCCAGAGTTTCGCGCGAGACCGCTTCCGGCGGCTGATCGGCGGCGATCGCCGCGGCGGGGATGGTGCTCAACTCCTGAAGCTCGAACTGCTGCTTGTTTTTCTGCGCCTCGTCGTAGATCTCGTACAGGCGCTTGCGCTGCGTTTCGCGGAAATTTTTGGCTTCATCGGCCGAAATCAGGCCGTCCTGCGCCAGGCGCTCGGCGTACTGATCGGTCACCGGTTTTTGCGCCTTGATTTTGCGATACAGAATCGGCTGCGTGTAGCTGGGGTCGTCGGTTTCGTTGTGGCCGTACTTGCGATAGCACACCATGTCGATCACGGCGTCTGCATGGAAGCGCTGGCGGTAATCGAAGGCGATACGCGTCGCGCGGATGCAAGCTTCCGGGTCGTCGGCGTCGACGTGAAACACCGGAAATCCGAAACCGAGCGAAACGTCGGTGCAGTACGCGGTGGAACGTCCATCCTCGGGATTGGTGGTGAATCCGATCTGATTGTTGACCACCATGTGCACCGTCCCGCCGGTCGAATACCCTTTGAGCCGGGCGAGATTCATCGTCTCGGCGACCACTCCCTGGCCCGCCATGGCCGCGTCGCCGTGGATCAGCAGCGGCAGAACCTTTTCGCGCGCGGCGTCGTTGAGGAGATCCTGCTTGGGCCGCGCGAGCCCCTCGGCGACCGGGTTCACCGCTTCAAGATGACTCGGATTGAAGGCGACCGTCACGGTGACGTCGCGGCCGGTGGAAGTGCGCCGCACGCCGGTCGCGCCCAGGTGATACTTCACGTCGCCCTGGCCTTCGAAGGAGTCGTCCATGACGCCGTCGAATTCCGAGAAAAGCTGCACCATGCTCTTACCGACGATGTTGGCCAGCGTGCTCAGGCGTCCGCGATGCGACATCCCGATGACGCATTCGACCACGCCCACGCCGGCGCCGCGTTCGAGCAGTTCGTCGACCATGGCCGCCATGGCCTCGCCGCCTTCGAGCGAAAAGCGCTTGTGGCCCTTGAAGCGATGGTCCAGGAACAGCTCGAAACCTTCGGCTTCGATGATCGCGTGCAGAATCCGCCGGCGCGTGGGAGCATCCAGGGTTTCGGGATTTTCGATACGTTGTTCGAGCCAGCGCCGCTCCCCCGGATCGTCGATGTGCATGTACTGCACCCCCATCGTGCCCGCGTAAATGGAGCGCAGCCGTTCGATCAGCGCGCGCAGCGTGGTGACGCCGAACGATCCGGCCTGAAACGTGCGATCGAGATCCCAAATCGTCAGCCCGTGCGCCGACGGGTCGAGGTCGGGATGTGCCGGGCGAACCGAGCCGAGCGGATCGAGATCGGCGGCGAAGTGCCCGCGCTCGCGCCACGCCTGAATCAGCCGCGCGACCGCGAACTGCTTCACCGGATCGGCGTTCACCAGCGGAGCGGCGGCGTGATCCGGCTCCCAGCGCACCGGCTGGAGGGAGATGCGCAGGTCGCGGAAAATGTTTTCGTAAAATCCGTCTTCACCTTCGAGCAGCGCCTGCAACCGGCCCAGAAACGCGCCCGACTCCGCGCCCTGAATCACGCGGTGATCGTAGGTGCAGGTCACCGTCATCACTTTGCTCAAGCCCATCGATGCACGAATATCTTCAGGGACGCCGCGATATTCCGGAGGATAATCGATCGCCCCGGTGGCGATGATCGCGCCCTGGCCCGGCATCAAGCGCGGATTCGAGCCCATGGTCCCCACCGTTCCCGGATTGGTGAGTGAAATGGTGGTGCCCTCGAAATCGGAAACCTGCAATTTGTTTTCGCGCGCGCGGGTGACGATGTCGTCGTACGCCGCGAGGAATTCGGCGAAATTCATGGCTTCCGCGTTCTTGATCGAGGGAACTTTCAGCGATCGCGCGCCATCCTTGCCCGCGACATCCACGGCGATCCCGAGGTTCACATGCTCACGCGTGACGCGATACGGCTGATCGCCCGATTCCGAGTACGCCTGGTTCAGCGCGGGAACTTTTTCAAGCGCCTTCACGATCGCCCACGCGATGATGTGCGTATAGGAGATCTTCTGGTGCGCTTGAATCACCCGGCGATTCTCTTCGAGCACCTTTACTGGCATCGCGCGCTGGCTGGTGGCGACCGGGATGGCCAGGCTCGCGGTCATATTCTCGGCGATGCGCAAAGCAGGACCGCGCAGGGGGACCATCTGCTCGCCGGGCGCGGCCGTCGCCGGTGCCGGAGCGGCGGGCGTTACATGCGCCATCGGCGGCGCCGTGCGGCCGTTCGTTTCGCCATTCGTTTCAATGATCTGCGTCCACGCCGGATCGACCGTCTGGCGATCGTAGCGATACTGCTCGTACAGCTCGTCTTCGAGCCAACTGTTTACACTCGGGGTGCGATTTTCCGACATCAGGGGTCCGTTACCATGTTAACAAGATGGCTCGCGCGCTGATCTTTTCCGACATCCACAACGACGCCCGCGCGCTCGAAAAACTCATCGGAATCGAGGCCGACTATTACTTTTGCGCCGGCGATCTGGTGAGCTGGCAACGCGGCCTGGACAAGATGGCGGAGATCATGAAGCCGCGCGCGGATCGCATGTACGTTCTCCCTGGAAATCACGAATCGGAAAGCGACATCGTCCAGTTCTGCGCGCGGCACGGCTTCCACAATTTTCATAGCGGAAAGTTACAGGCGGGCGGCGTTTGGATCGCCGGACTCGGCTATTCGAGTCCCACGCCGTTTCACACTCCAGGCGAATATTCCGAAGAAGAGATGGCGGCGCGCCTCGAAAAGTTCGCGGAGTTGAAGCCGCTGGTGCTGATCTGCCACGCTCCTCCGTTGAACACCAAGCTCGACCGCGTCCGCGACGGCCTGCACGCCGGCAGCCGCGCGGTGCGGGAGTTCATCGAAAAATACCACCCCAGCGATTTTTTCTGCGGCCACATTCACGAAGCCGAAGGCGTGGTGGAGCAGATGGGCGAGACGCGCGCGCAAAACGTCGGCAAGCGCGGGCATGTGCTGGAGCTGCGATAACGCCAACAGGCGAGCCGCGTTCGCGGTGACTCTTATTTTCTCAATCCCCCGTTCGCCCGCAGCTTGTCCAAGTATCCAAGTGCCACAATCGCCCGGTCTTTTTTTCCTTCTCCTGCGGTGAACGTGAGCGCCGTAAGTTGTTCCACGTGGAACGGTTACGGGAATTCCACGCTCCTCCGCCGTGCGTCGTGCTACGCTGGGGTGGTCGCGCATGCTGGTCCGCTTTCTCCTCGCGGCGCTGCTGGTTTCCTGCGCGCCCGCGCAATCCCTGTTCGAGCAGGTCGACGACATCGTCAAAACGCTGTCCGAGGTCACCGGGTGGAACGTGAAGCGCAAGGTCCCCTCGCAGATGCTTTCGAAGGACTCCTTCCGCAAGAACATGGAGTCGCGCCTGAAGGACAAATCCAGCAAGACCGAGATCCGGACCGAGGAAATCACGCTGAAGATGTTCGGCTTCGTTCCGCAGGATTTCAACCTGGCGCGCGAGACCGTCGACCTGGTGAGCGAACAGGCCGCGGCTTACTACGATTACACGAAAAAGCGCCTGTTCATCCTGGATTCGACCACGGGAGACGTGGAGCAGCGGCTGACGCTGGCGCACGAACTGGCGCACGCGCTCGCGGATCAGCACCATCCGCTGGGAAAATATCTGAACAAAGGCTCGCCCGACGACGATGCCGAAAGCGCGCGCGAAGCGGTGATGGAGGGCCAGGCGACGTTCCTCGGCTGGGCCTACCTGGCGAAGAGCGAGAATCAGGACCTGGATACGGTGATTCAGAAACTCTCCAAGGCCAACAGCGACAGCGCGAGTTTCCCGGTGTTCAACAAGGAGCCCTTGTACATGCGCGAGTCGCTCGTGTTTCCCTATGACTCAGGGCTCGCGTTTCAGTACGAAATTTACAAGAAGCACGGCCGCGATAGCTTCGATGAGCTGTTCACCCATCCGCCGGAAAGCACGCAGCAGATCATGCATCCGCAGATGTACCTGGACGGGCGCAAGCCTGTCGATCCCAAGCCGCCCGCGCTCGAAAAGGCGCTGAAGAAGCAATTCAAGGTGCTGGGGGAAGGCAGCATGGGCGAGTTCGATCACAGCGTCCTGTTCCGGACCTACCTTCCCGAGGCGGAATCGATCGAAGCCGCCAGCCACTGGCGCGGCGGAAATTTCCGGCTGTACGAAAACAAGCGCGAGAAATATCCGGTGCTGACGTATATC
>JASHWA010000416.1 GCA_030044325.1 Bryobacteraceae bacterium | reverse complement strand
TCGCCTTCATATCGTCAAAGCGCTGGTCCGTCTTGCGGTCCAGTTCCTCGATTCGGCGATTCACCTCATTGAAGCGGGTATCTACATAGGCGCGCAGGTCCGTAATCCGCGCACTCAGGTCGTTGAGGCGAGAATTATTGATGAAGATGCCGATCAACACGACAATCATGGTCGCCGCGGATGGCACGGCCGACGCCCAGATTTGTGTTTCTTCACGTTTTCAGTCTGTCATCCGCTCATTGACGCCAAAAATTCGGCGTTGGAGCGGGTCTTGGACAGCTTGTCGATCAGCAGTTCCATGCTTTCGACGGGCGACAGCGGGTTCAGCACGCGGCGCAGCACGTAGACGCGGTTCAGCTCTTCGCGCGGCAGCAGCAGCTCTTCTTTTCGCGTGCCGGACTTGGAGATATCCACGGCGGGGAACACGCGCTTATCCATCAATTTGCGGTCGAGATGGATTTCCATGTTGCCGGTGCCTTTGAATTCCTCGAAAATCACGTCGTCCATGCGGCTCCCGGTGTCGATCAGCGCGGAAGCGACGATGGTGAGAGAACCGCCTTCTTCGATATTGCGCGCCGCGCCGAAAAACCGCTTGGGACGTTGCAGAGCGTTCGAATCGACGCCGCCCGAGAGCACCTTTCCGGAAGGCGGGACCACGGTATTGTAAGCGCGGGCCAGGCGCGTGATCGAATCGAGAAGAATCACCACGTCCTTTTTGTGCTCCACCAGGCGCTTGGCTTTTTCGATCACCATTTCGGCGACCTGGACGTGGCGTGAAGCGGGTTCGTCGAAAGTCGAGGAGATGACTTCGCCTTTGACCGAGCGCTGCATATCGGTCACTTCCTCCGGCCGTTCATCAATGAGCAGCACGATCAGGGTGACTTCGGGGTGATTGGCGGTGATCGAGTTGGCGATCGATTGCAGCAGCATGGTTTTGCCGGTGCGCGGCGCGGCCACGATCAATCCACGCTGGCCTTTCCCGATGGGCGTCATCAGGTCGAGGACGCGGCCGCTGTAATTTTCCTTGGCCGTTTCCATTTTGAGGCGCGACTGCGGATAAAGCGGCGTCAGGTTGTCGAAGAAAATCTTGTTGCGAGCCTCTTCCGGCGGCTCGAAATTGATGGCGTCCACTTTGATGAGCGCGAAGTAGCGTTCGCCTTCCTTGGGCGGCCGGATCTGGCCGCTGACGGTGTCGCCGGTGCGCAGGTCGAAGCGGCGGATCTGGGAGGGCGAGACGTAGACGTCGTCGGGGCCGGGAAGGTAGTTGTATTCGGGCGCGCGCAGGAAACCGAAGCCGTCGGGCAGGCATTCCAACACGCCTTCGGAAAAGATCAGGCCGCTTTTTTCGGCCTGGACCTGTAAAATCTTGAAAATCAGCTCCTGCTTGCGCAGGCCGGCGAAGCCCTGGACGCCCAAATCCTTGGCGATCTGGTTGAGCTTCTGGATGCTCATGTCCTTGAGCTCGACCAGGTCGAGGGCGCTTCCGCCGTTGCGGCCCTGGTTGCCTTGGGAAAGACGGCGTTTGGCGTCGAACATGCGGCCGGCGGGCTGCGCAGCGGCCTGGGCCGGTTCGCCGTCGGGCTTGGGTTCCACCTTCGCTTCCACCTTTATTTCTGGGGGCTTAGGTGGTTCCGCGGCGTCCTTGGGTTCGTTTTGTAATTTTTCAGCCTGCGGTTTTTCAGCCTGCGGCTTTTCGGCCGAGCGTTTCGGCCGTTCCGGTTTGGAAGCCGGCTCCGGCTTGACGGCCGCTTCGGGCTTGGACTCCTCCGTTTTGGGTGCTGCTTCCGTGGGTCCCGCTTCTTTGGGTATTTCTGCCGGCGTTGCGTCGGCTCCATTCGCGGTGGTAACCGCTACGTCTTGATTTTCGAGATCGCTTGCCAAATGTCCCTCACTCCCCAGCCTTTCACGGCCGAGCTTTCGAGGATCTCTCCCGAATATCCATCCCGAAGAGCCCTCAGGCTTTGTTGCCTTTCTTTGTGAGACTTCAACTTATCGCACTTCGTCGCGACGGCCAGATACGGCCGTCCGTGGATTTCGAGCCAGTCTCGCAACTCGATATCTTTGTCCATCCAACCGCGCCGCGCGTCCAGAACGATGACGCACAGCCGTAAGGCTCCCCGTTCGAGCAGGTAATGCTCGATCAGCGCCTTCCACTCTCTCGTTTTTTCCCGGGGAACCTTCGCGAATCCATACCCTGGCAGGTCGACGAAGCGCAAACCGCGTTCGACCTGGTAGAAATTGACGATCTGCGTACAACCTGGCCGGGCGCTGGTCCGCGCCAACCCGCCGGCACCAGTGAGCGCGTTAATCAAGCTGGATTTACCGACGTTGCTGCGGCCCAGGAAAGCGACCTCAGCGTCGCCCTCCGGAGGAAACTGCTCCGGCCTGGCTGCACTTATTATAATCCGCGGGAAGTGGTCAGTGGCCAGTGGCCGGTGGCCAGCCTCCTCCCTTCCCATAGTTCGCGTCCGACTGGCCACTGATCACTGGCCACTGGCCACTTAGTGCGTTACCTTCTCATCTCTCGATCGCGCCACGATTTCGGCAGCGGTCAACATGCCGGCGATCGGCGCCATTTCGATTTCCCGTTCGAGCGCGAGCTTTAACACCTCATCCATCGAAGTGACGAAGTGCAGCTTCATCTCGCTGCGAACGTTTTCGGGGATGTCCGGCAGATCCTTTTCGTTATCGGCCGGCAGAACCACTTCGCGAATTCCCTGGCGATGGGCGGCGAGGAGTTTTTCTTTCAGTCCACCGATGGGCAGGACTCGTCCGCGGACGGTGATCTCGCCGGTCATGGCGATATCGGCGCGCACCGGAATGCTGGTGAGCGCGCTGCAAATGCTGGTGGCGATGGTGATGCCGGCCGAGGGGCCGTCCTTGGGGATGGCGCCTTCGGGAACGTGCAAATGGATGTCAATGTGCCGGTAGAAATCGCGCGGGAGGCCGATCACGTGGCTGCGGCTGCGGATGTAGCTCATGGCCGCCTGCGCCGATTCCTGCATCACGTCACCCAGTTTTCCCGTGGTGGTGAGTTTGCCGCGGCCTTCCATGATGGCGGCTTCCGTGGTGAGGATCGATCCGCCCACTTCGGTCCACGCGAGGCCGACGGTGGCGCCGACTTCGTTCTTTTTGTCGGTCTGCTGCTCGCGGAATTTCTGCGGGCCCAGCAAGTCGTTGACCTTGGCCGCACCGGCGCTGGTGTTTTCGGCCTTCTTCTTGCCGTTTTTGGCGGATTGCGCGTTGACCACGCTGCGCGCGATTTTGCGGCACACGTTGCCGATTTCGCGCTCCAGGTTGCGCACGCCGGCTTCGCGCGTGTAATGCTGGATCAGCTCCTGAATCCCCTCATCGGGGAAGGCGAGCTGCTCTTCGCTCAGGCCGCATTCCTTGCGCTGCTTGGGAACCAAAAAGCGTTTGGCGATT
>JASHWA010000415.1 GCA_030044325.1 Bryobacteraceae bacterium | reverse complement strand
GGGTTTTGCGCCACCACGCATCACCATTCGGTGGGCGCGTTTTGCACTTCGCTGTCCGAAATGGAGACGAGATTCGAATGGAACGGCGCGCGCTTCACCGGCAGGCGCGAAAAGTGGCTCAAGCGCAATCTGGCCGACTATCGCGACTGGGTCTGGTACGTCAACGGCAACGGCTGTGGCGCGACGCCCAAAGGACTGCCGTACGGGCCGTGCGGATTGTGCGCGATTCCGGATCTCGAGCGCATCGGCGTCGCGTCTTTGAAAATCGTCGGCCGGGAAGCTTCGCCGTTCAAGAAGCTCGCGAGCGTGCGCATGGTTCGCGATATCGTCGATCGCGTGCGCGCGGGGGAATCCAAACGCGCCGTCATGGATCGCGCGATCTCGCTGCGCGGCGAGCCGCGGCATTGCGAGTCCGGCTACATGTGCTACTACAAAGTGGATGGCTGACCGCGCAGCAGTTCCCCCGCCGGTTCCCCCGACAGTTCCCTGGACGGGATATCGCCGCGCGCTGCGCTTCGTCCTGCCCTACTGGCCGCGGTTGGTTGTAGTCCTGCTCGCGGGGCTCGCGGCGACGGCGTCCGGCCTCGCGCAGCCGTATATTTCGAAACTGCTGATCGACGACGCGCTGCTCCGGCGCAATTTCCGCATGCTGCTGATCATCAGCCTCGCGATGGTCGCGATCACCGTGATCGGCTTCGCGCTGAACATTGCTTCGAGCTTCCAATATGTCCGCGTCTCGGCCGGCGTGCTGTTCGACATGCGCCTCGCGCTGTATCGCCATCTGCAATCGCTTTCGCCGCGATTCTGGGCGTCGCGGCAGTTGGGCGACGTGGTTTCGCGCATCAACAACGACATCGCCGAGGTGCAGCGCGTCTCGGCCGACAGCCTCATCAGCGTGCTTTCGAATGTCGTTTTCCTGGCCGGAAGCGCGGCCATCATGGCGAAGATGAGCGCGCGGCTGTTTCTGGTAAGCGCGGCGGCCGTTCCGGTGAGCGTGTGGGCGCTCAAACATTATCAGGGCCGATTGTCGGATCGCGTCCGAACGGTTCGCGAGCGCAGCGCCGATATCGGAAGTTTTCTGCTCGAAACGCTGCTGGGATTGCGGCTCGTAGTGGCTTCGCATGCGGAACAACGTGAAGCCGAAAGGTTCCGCGAAAGGAACCGCAATTTTGTCGACGCGCTGATGCGCATGCAGCTCACCGCGTTTCTTTCGGGCGCGGTTCCGGGGACGGTGATCACGCTTTCGACCGCGGCGATTTTCCTCTACGGCGGAAAACTGGTGATCGACGGAGCGCTTACCGTCGGCGCGCTGGTCGCGCTGCTCGCCTACCATTTGCGGCTGCTCGCGCCGGTGCAGAACATGATGAGCCTGTACACCAACCTGGTTTCGGGCGGGGTCTCGCTCACGCGCGTGTGGGAGCTGTTCGATACGCAGCCCGAAATCGTGGAGCGCGCCAAAACCGTTCCGCTCGGCGTTGCGCGCGGCCGGATCGAGTTCGATCGCGTCACCTTCCGCCACGCCGAAGATGCGATTTTGGAAGAATTTTCGCTTCGCGTGGAAGCCGGCTCGATCTGCGCGATTTTCGGGCCGAGCGGGGCGGGGAAGTCGACCATCGCCGATCTCCTGCTGCGTTTTCACGATCCCGAATCGGGCGCGATTCGCCTGGATGGTCACGATCTGCGCGATCTTTCGCTCGCCGATGTGCGCCGCGCGGTCGCGCTGGTGGATCAGGCGCCGTACCTGTTCCGCGCGAGCGTTCGCGAGAACATCGCCTATGCGCGGCCCGCCGCGACGCCCGCGGAAATCGAAAACGCGGCGCGCGCGGCGGCCATTCACGAGCGCATTCTCGCGCTGCCGGAAGGCTACGAAACCATCCTGGCCGAACGCGGGCAGACGCTTTCGGCTGGTGAGCGCCAGCGCATCGCCATCGCGCGGGCTTTGCTCGCCGACCCGCGCGTGCTGGTGCTGGACGAGCCGACCTCCGCGCTCGATGAGCGCAATGAGCGGATCATCGCGGAAACGCTGGTGCGCACGGCCCAATCGAGAACCGTGATCGTGATCACGCACCGCGCCTCGCTCGCGCGCATCGCCGATCAGACGCTGCATCTGGACGCGCGGTCTCACGGCCACGCAGCTCGATGAAAATCGCGATCGTCGATAGCGGCATTTATCCGGATCATCCGCACGTGGGCGGAGTCGCGGGCGGGATCAGCCTGGCCGGCGGCGACTGGCTCGACCGGCTGGGGCATGGAACCGCGGTCGCGGGCGCGATTCGAGAGCGCGTTCCCTCGGCCGAGCTTTATGCGGTCAAGATTTTCGACCAGCGGCTGTCGGCGAAACTGGAGCTGGTGATCCGTGCGCTCGAATGGTGCGCGGCCGAGGGGATGGACGTCGTCAACCTGAGCTTGGGAACAGCGCGGCAGATTCCGGAAATCGAAGAAGTGCCCGTGGTTGTAACGGTTCCAAACGTGCTCCCCAACTCGGTGGCCGTTCTTCCGGACGCGAACTGCCCGCGCTCGTCGTTCTATTTTCGCGACGGGATTTTTTATGCTTCGCCGTATCCGCGCCCGATTCCCGGCGTTGCGGCAGAGCGCAATCTCCAGGGAGCGAGTTTCGCCGTCGCCAACATGACCGGGTTTGTGGCCGAGACGCTTCTCAAGACGCCGCGTCAGGAGCTTCGCAAGGCGCTCGCCGCGCGCGCGGCGGATTCTTAAATCGGCGCGCACAGCTGTGAGGCGCGACAGGCATGGAGCGGGTCGGCGAATTTCTCTCTAACCCACCGTGAACAGGAAAGTTGTTAGTCTGTAAGGAGGTTAGCGCGCCGAAAATTCTCGTCAACATTGTTCGCGCGCATACGTCCATAACAACGATGCATACCCGACTTTCTCTCGTAATACCGATTCTCGCCGCCGCGCTGGGGATGACCGCGGCCGCACAAACCGCGCCGGCCTGGGACACCAGCGGCGACGGATTGCTCAGCGGAACCTATTATTTCCGCCATGTTTTTTGGGTGGTGGGCGACGAGTACGGCGATCTCGGCGACACCATCGCGATCTACGGGACGATTACCTTTACCCCCTCCACCGGGCAATACTCGATCAGCGGGCAATATATCGACACCAGCGTCAGCACGTGTGGATCGAACGGATGCACCCCGCAGGCATTCAGCGCGTCGGGGGGCTACCAGATTTCAGCCAGCGGATTGGGCTTCATCGACACCGAGTATTCCGAAGTGGCCGGGGACCAGATCTGGGGCACCGTCTCGCACGGCGTCTTCATCGGCAGCGCCACGGAGACCGA
>JASHWA010000414.1 GCA_030044325.1 Bryobacteraceae bacterium | reverse complement strand
GCGATTGAAGGCCCGGGCGTGGTCGGCTTCAGCGTTGCAGCAGTTCGCGGCGTGTCCTTACCGGTTCGCGCTCAATGGGGTTTTGGGGATTCGGCCGAGAGAAGAGGCGGCGCCGATTGAGCAGATGGATCCGCTGACTCGGGGAGGGTTGTTCCATGCGGTGCAGTTCGCGTTGCTGGAGGAATTGAAGAGCGCGGGGCTGCTGCCGGTTTCGGCTGCGAATGTGAGCGAGGCGATGGCGGCCGCGGACGGGGCGCTCGATCGCGTGGCGGCGGAGTATGAAGAGAAGCTGGCGCCGGCGATCGATCGGGTGTGGCGCAGCGAGATCGAGGATTTGCGGACGGATTTGCGGGGATGGCTGAAACATGTCGCGGCGAACGATGACGAGTGGATGCCGGTGCACTTCGAGTTTGGGTTCGGGATGGAGGGTTCCGAGGGCCGGGATGCGGCGAGCACGGCGCGCGTGGCGGAGCTCGATGGGGTGACTCTGCGCGGGTCGATTGACCTGGTGGAGAGGCATGTTTCGCGCGGGGCGCTGCGGGTGACGGATCACAAGACGGGAAAAGTTCCGGAGACGACGCCGTGGATGGTGGGGGGCGGGCGCTATTTGCAGCCGTTGTTGTACGGGATGGCGGCGGAGCGGCTGCTGGGTTCGACGGTGGAATGCGGGCGGCTGTTTTACGCGACGCAGGTGGGGGGGTACACGCCGGTCGAGATCAGGTTGGATGCACGGGCGCGGCAGTTTTTGGCGAAACTGCTGGCCGATATCGACGGGTCGATCGGGGGAGGGTTTTTGCCGGCGGCGCCGCTGAAGGGCACCTGCGAGCAGTGCGATTATCGCGAGGTTTGCGGGCCGTATGAGGAGCGCCGGTCGGCGAAGAAGGACCGGCGGGATGAGCGGCTGGAATTGTTGACGGAGATCCGGGGGATGGCGTGACACCGAGAGCGGCGGGAGATGGGGATGCGCGGGCGAGGATTCGGGAGTCGCTCGAGGAGAGCCTGATTGTCGAGGCGTCGGCGGGGACGGGGAAGACGACGGAGCTGATCCACCGGATTGTCGCGGTGATTCGCGCGGGAAAAGCGAAGATTCAGAACATCGTCGCGGTGACGTTCACCAATAAAGCGGCGGGGGAGCTGAAGCTGCGGCTGCGCGAGGAGCTGGACCAGGCGCGGGCAGGATCGGAAGAGGTGGAAGAGGCGCTGAAATTCCTGGAAGAGGCTTCGATCGGGACGATTCATTCATTTTGCGCGCAGATCTTAAGGGAGCGGCCGGTGGAGGCTAAAGTCGATCCGGATTTTGAGGAGCTGAATGAGCAGCAGGCGTCGCGGATTTACGCGGGGGCGTTTCGGGCGTGGATGGAGAAGCGATTGGGCGAGGATTCGCCGGGGCTGAGAAGAGCGTTTTCGCGGCTGGCGTGGCGGGATTCGTGGGACGATTCGGCGCCGATGGAGCAGTTGCAGTGGGCGGGGAAGAAACTGGTGGAGTGGAGGGATTACACGGCGGCGTGGCGGCGGGAGGCGTTTGCGCGGGAAGAAGAGATGGGGAGCATTTTGCGGCGGATTCGGGAGCTGGCGGAGATGTCGGCTCGGCCGCGGAGGGTGAACGATGCTTTGTATCGGTCGCTCGACGCGGTGCGGCATGCGATCGGGTTTATCGAGAGGCATGCGGGGGATTTTGATGCGCTGGAAAGCATCGTGTTGAAGCTGGGGCGCGATTTGCGGAGGGATTTGCGAAAAGGGAGTGGGGTTTACGGGGACGTGGCGCGCGAGGCGCTGGTGGCTCGGCGGGATGAGCTGCTGTTGTGGATCGAGGATTTCCGGCGGCGGGCGGATGCGGATCTGGCGGCTGCGCTGCGGTCGGAGATGGGCGGGCTGATCGATGAATATGAGCGGCGGAAGGCGCGCGCGGGGAAACTGGATTTCGTGGATTTGTTGATTCGGGTGCGGGATTTGATGGTGGGCCAAGCGGAGGTTCGGAGGTATTTGCAGAATCGATTTACGCATTTATTTATCGACGAATTTCAGGATACGGACCCGCTGCAATCGGAGATTTTGCTGTTGCTGGCGGCGGATGACTGGCGCGAGTCGGATTGGGAGCGGGTTCGGCCGAGGCCTGGAAAATTGTTTTTGGTGGGCGATCCGAAGCAGTCGATTTACAAGTTCCGGCGCGCGGATATGGTGCTGTACCGGCAGATCCGGGAGGGGTTGACGGAGCGCGGCGTGGGGTTCGTGAAGCTCACAAAGAGTTATCGAAGTGTTCGAAACATACAACAGTTCGTGAATGCGGCGTTTGAAACGGAAATGACCGGAGATGTCGAGACGGGGCAGGCGGAATATTGGCCGCTCGAAGAGCATCGCGCGGGTGCGGATACACGGCTGAGCGTGATCGCGCTGCCGGTGCCGCGGCCGTACCGGTCGAGGATCGCGAAGGAGGCGATCCATCAGTCGCTGCCGGATGCGATTGCGGGCTTTATCGACTGGCTCGTCAATGAGAGTTCCTGGGGATTTAGGGCGCGCGATGTGGCGGTGCTGTTCCGGCGGCGGACGCAGGGGAAGACGGATCTGACGCGGGAGTATGCGCGAGCGCTGGAGGCTCGGGGGATCGAGCATCTGCTGGCGGGGTCGAAATCGTTTCACCGCAGGGAAGAGATCGAGACGATGCGGGCGGCGCTGACGGCGATCGAGTGGCCGGAGGATGAGCTGCACGTGTTCGCGACGCTCAAAGGGTCGCTGTTCGCGATCGCGGACGAGGTTTTGTTGAGATACCGGGATGCGCATGGGCGATTGCATCCGTTTCATCGGCCTTCCGAGTTTGAGGCGGATTTCGGGCCGGTGGTGGGGGCGCTGGGGTTGTTGGCGGATCTGCATCGCGCGAGGAACCGGCAGCCGTTTGCGGCGACGGTGAATGCGCTGATCGAGGCGACGCGGGCGCATGCGGGGTTCGTGCTGCGGCCGGGAGGGAATCAGATATTGGCGAACGTCGCGCGGCTGGCGGACCTGGCGCGGAGCTACGAGATTTCGGGAGGGATTTCATTTCGCGGGTTGGTGGAGGAGTTGGCGGCGCAGGCGGAAAAAGAAGAAGGCGCGGAGGCTCCGGTGCTCGAAGAGGATTCCGACGGGGTTCGGCTGATGACGGTGCATGGGGCCAAAGGTCTGGAGTTTAAGGTGGTGATTCTGGCGGATCTGGCGGCGAACCTGGCGGCTCGGGAGCCGGATCAGTTCGTGCATGTGGAGAAGGGGGAGACTTCGCCGGGGGTTGACGTTGCCGAAAAAAGGGGACAGACAGCTCTGTCCACTCAGGCCGGGGTTGGCGGGTCGGGTGATGTGGATGGGGGACAGAGAAGTCTGTCCCCTTTTTTCGGGCGGAGGTTGACGGCGGTGCGGCTGCTGCGGTGCGCGCCTTGGGAGCTGGTGGAGAATGAGGCTCGGGAATCGGCGCGGGAGCGGGCGGAAGGGGTTCGGGTCGCGTATGTGGCGGCGACGCGGGCTCGGGATTTGCTGGTGGTTCCGGCGATCGGGGATGAGCCGTATGAGGGTTGGTTGTCGCCTTTGAATAAGGCGTTGTATCCGTCGCG
>JASHWA010000413.1 GCA_030044325.1 Bryobacteraceae bacterium | reverse complement strand
GTTCAACCGGCTCAGTCCGGACTCCTCGAGGTAATCGTTAATCCCGACGATTAGCGCCAGTTTCTTCTCGGTAACAAAGCGGGTGGGATTGGGCGGGGCTGGAATAACGCTCTTTTGATTCTGTCCCCATAAGAGACAGCTCAGGAGCAAACCGGGAACACAGAGAGCCCTCGCGCTCATTGCGCCTCCTATCGGGTGGCGCCATTATACCACGCGAATTCCCACTGAATTAGCGGAAGGCGGGCGGGGTGAATCGGGGGGATTATCAAGCCGTTATCCACCATTGAGATAGCCATTAATTGGCGAGTCAAAAAATCTTCCTTTGGATAAAGAATTATCGTATAATGCGCAGGCCCAGGAGGCGGTTTCAGAGAACCCCGCCATGAGAAATCCCGACGGCGCGAGAGGATTGCGCGTTCTCGATTCGACGACGCCCGGAAAGCGAAGTTACGAGGACGACACGTTGAGCCTCGGCGTTTTTACCAAATTCCTGATCGACGGAATTTTCGCCCCGGCGGCGGACTGAATTCGGGCAGGAGGGCCTAACGAAAAAGAATGTCAGTCCCCTTTTTCCGAATAGGTCCCGTACGGCGGTGCGTCGCGAATATTGACGCCCTATTTCGAGCTCAGCACGGGGATTTGCTCGATGCCCCAGGTGGTCGGCACCGCGGGGTTGCGCGTCACCGCTCGCGAGGTGCTGGTTCCCACCTCCGACAGCAGTTGCGTGAGGACATCGGTGTACCCCACGCCACGGGTGGAACCCTTGCTGCGCACGCCGTCGAATTCGAATATCTGAGGATCCTCGATGGGTTGCGCCGAGTTGAGCATGATAAACGTGTCGACGCCGTAAGGTTCTGAGATTTCGAAATCGTAATCGGATTCGGTGATGGCGATTTCCGGCGCGGCCTCACGCTGGTTGTCTTTTCTCTTGGGGAAGCGGTTGCCGGCATTGCCTTCCCCGAGCGGAGGGAACAGCAGCGTACCTTTTCCAAAATGATCGACCGAAAATACGTAAATGAATCGATCCGGAAGATCCCCTCTGATGTCTTCGGCCGCGGCATGGAGATACATTTTGTAGTGGCGGCCGCCCTTCATCTCGTTGGTCGCCAGAAGGCCAGTTTTCCCAACCTCGCGGAACGCGAGTCGATAAGGAAAGGCGGCGCGTGCGGTCCATGAAGACGGAGGAGCCAGCAAGGTCAGCCAGGAGCGCAATCTTCCCAGACGGAACGCCTTATCGGTGAGCGCGAATCCCGCTGCCGCGGCAGAATCCGCCGATCCGGCAAGCGGAATCCAGTCTGTGCGCAATGGCAGCGGCAAGCGCTGCGCGGCATCTTTGGATGTCGCCAGCTTTCGAACGCTTTCCTCGTTGGCGTCGGGCTGAATCCAGGCGTACTCGACTCCCGATTCGCCCACTCGCCCAGCCAGACGGTACTGGCCACCCGGTTCCTTGAGCACGGCGATACTCGAGGGTTGGTTTTGCTCAGATCGATCCAGCTTCAAGGACTGCGACAGAGATGTTGCCGGCGGGAGCCACAAGAAGAAATTAGCGCCGCGTTCCAGGAGCTTTCGTACATCTTCCGCGGAGGGGGATGTTCCGAGTTTCACGGGCGCTCCGGAGGCAGGATTCGATTCGAGAACCCATTCTTTGCCGTCCCAGTGCATGATGCGGCTCACATTCGACTCGGTCAAGTCGCTCACCCAGCGAATCGACTCGTCGGCACGCAGTTTCCCGATCTCAGCAGCCACCTGGAACACAACCTCGGGCGGCGCGGCCGGGGGAAGGTAGACGCTCAACGCGGCTTCCTCCGGCATCACCCATTTACTCACTTCAAAAATATCGTTGGCTCTGACGGAGGCGGCCGGGTCGACCTTCTCCGCCTCGGATCGAGCCAAGTCGAGCGAGCGCGTAACGCGGATTTCCACCGGAGCATCACTGCTCAAGATCCTTCGCAACTCGGCGCCCTTATAGATCCCCATCGCCGTCCCGCCGCGCAGGAATATCGTTCCCTCGGCGTCAACGCGCTCGACAATGGCGGTCGTCGAGGCCACGCTGCTGGCTTTCAGGCCGAAAAGATCGATGCTATGGGTATCTTTTCCGTGCAGATTGGGAGTCTGCACAAAATTTGCGGTCTTGAGCAGCGAGGTTGCGCGCCGCACCACAACGTCGAGCGGCTGATCGAGACCCTGCTCCAGAGCTTTCTTGAGAGCCCAGGTGAAGGCGCCATGGATACCATCGGGGGTATAGTTGTCCTCCATCGCCTCCTCATCTTCCTGAGCTGCCGCGAGCATCACAACGCCCGCATCGACGGGGTTTATCTCCTTTCTGGTCTCCGGATCGATGTCCGGAGGATCATGAATGCGCACCGGGTAAGGATTGGCATCCCAGGCTGGTGCGCTGCGCGCCGTGCGAGTAAGTCCGCGCTGATTCCAGGCGCCCCGCGACAAGCCTCCGCTGTGGCAGCTATCGGCAATAAAGATGACTTTTACGCCTTTTTTTCCGGCCTTCCAGAGAATTCGCGAAATTTCTTTGTCGCGAATATCCGGCACGTTCCCTTTGTAGTGATCAGAGGGAACGATGGTCTGATCGAGTTGGAAACGCTCCTTACTGGCCGTATTGCGAACGGTGCTGCCGTGGCCTGAGTAATAGACCAAGCGGAGATCCCCGGCCTTGGTCTCGTCGATGAGCTTGTGCTGCAGCGTCGACAAGATCGCGTCCGCGGTGGCCTGTTCATTCCGCAGCACGACGACATCCTTGAAGCCGAGCTGAGGCGCGGTGAGGATGCTGCCGATGAGATCGACGTCTTTCACCGCACCATGAAGATCGTTATACTCCCAGCCGAGCCAGCTTCCTATAGCCGGTGGTCTCTTCACCAGGACTGGCGAAGAATCAGATGCAGGATGGACCGGATTATAAACATCGATACCAATCAAAACGGCGCTTCTCGACTCAGCGCGAGCGGGTCCACTCAGTGCGATCAGGCAGTTCAGCGATACGGCCAATCCGCGGCAGCCGGATGGACACATGCGAGGGACTATAACACAGCTTGACGGTCCGGAAAAAGGGGACAGACAGCCTTTTTTCGCGCCAGGGGTGAACGCGAATTCAAGGGAGGGAGCGTCGCGAAAAAAGGATGTCAGTCCCGCTTTTCCGCCTCGCTCACGCGTTCGGCACCATAGTGCGTCAAGTATGTGGCGCCGAGTAATCCGTCCCCTTTTTTGAGCAACCTGCTAAGGGTATAATCATCGGGAATATTGAAAAGGGGGTAATTGTGGTGCAGCTCAAGATCAGGAAAGTCCTGACGACATTGGTCCTGCCGGGGGCATGGCTGGCAGCTCAGGGCACCACAAAACCACCCGCGGCCGAGCCGACGCCAAGCGGTTTCGCCATCGAAACCGAGATGCTCACCTATCGGGCGCTCGAATCCAACAGCGAAGCGATTGCTTGCGATGTAGCCGGCTATCTGAACGGCGTTCCCGCGAATTTCAAGAATCCTCCCGCCGGCGCCGTGTGCGATGTCAAAGCCGGGACGCGGAAATCCACGGTGGTGCTGCTTCCTTTTGACAACAGCCAGCTTGCCAATTTTCAGCTATGGCGCGCCGACATGGCGACCATGGAGCGGTTGCAGCGCAAAGCCGGCGATCTCGGTTGTCAGGCGGGAGGATCGCGCGGTTCCGCGACGACTGCGGTTTCTACGCTGGGTTCGCTGCTCAGCGGGACTCCGGCGGGACCTCCCCTGGCGCTCGCGCAAAGCGCCCTGGCGCTGATGGCGTCGGAGGAATCGACCTCCGCCGTGGCCGGGACCGTGCAGGACCAGGCTTTCATGAACGGCGTGGGCCGCGAACTGCGCGCGCTCAGTGTTTCCGTGCTGATACCGACAGCTTATGCGCCTTTCTCGCTTGCGCCGCTCGATCATCGGGATTCGCCTTTTCTGACGAGCCTGGAGGGCACGCTCAGCGCGCAGGAATGTCTTTCGGAGCTTCCTGCTACGGGGGATGCGGCAAAAATCAACCGGGCAAAAGCGCTGATTACGGAAATCGACGCCTTCATCGCGACCTTGGTTGCGACGGCGGAGAGCACCGGCAGCGCGCCGGCAAAACAAACTCCCACGCCAACTCCGCCCGCCGGACAACCCACCGCAACCGCCAAGACCCCGCCGTCTTCGGCCGGGCCGACTCATCTGGTCGCAGTGCTTGCGGCAGACGGCCTGGCGAAAAAGCTGGGCGTGGATGCGCAGACAGGACAGTACCCGGACGGCGGGACGACGGTTCACGTTCTCATGGTCAAGGCGCTTGAATCGGGGGGC
>JASHWA010000412.1 GCA_030044325.1 Bryobacteraceae bacterium | reverse complement strand
CCGAGTCGGTCGTCTATTAAACTGGGCTACGCATGATTCCCCGCTATACGCGACCGGAGATGGGCCGCATTTTTTCCGACGAAAACCGCTTCGCGCAGTGGCTTGAAGTGGAGCTTGCCGCGAGCGAAGCGTTAGCTGAGATTGGCCAGGTTCCCGCGGATGCGGCGCGCGCACTGCGGGCCCATGCCGCGTTCGAGGTCGCGCGCATCCACGAAATCGAGCGTGAAGTGAAACACGACGTAATCGCGTTCACGACCGCGGTCGCGGAAAAGATGGCCGCGGCGGCCGCGGCGGATGCCTCGCGCTGGCTGCATTACGGGCTGACCTCGAACGATATTGTCGATACGGCGCAGGCGCTGGTGTTGAAGCAGGCTTCCCAAGTGATCGTGCGCGAAGCCGAAGCGCTCGAGCAAATTTTGAAGCGGCGCGCGTTCGAATTCAAAGACACGCCGCAGATCGGCCGCACGCACGGGGTCCACGCGGAACCCATCACCTTCGGACTGAAAATCGCGCTGTGGTATGACGAACTGCGGCGCGGGATTTCGCGATTCGAGGCCGCGGCCGAGGATTTGCGCGTGGGCAAAATTTCGGGCGCGGTGGGGACGTTCGGGCACATTTCGCCGGAAGCGGAGGAAAAGATCTGCGCGCGCCTCGATTTGAGGCCGGCGCCGGTGGCGTCGCAGGTGATCGCGCGGGACCGGCACGCGGCGTGGGTTTCGGCGCTGGCGCTGATTGCGGCGTTATGCGAAAAAATCGCCCTGGAAGTGCGCCATCTGCAACGCACCGAGGTGCGCGAAGCCGAAGAGCCGTTTAGCGAAGGGCAGAAAGGATCCTCGGCCATGCCGCACAAGCGCAATCCGGTTACGGCCGAGCAGATCGGCGGCCTGGCGCGCGTGGTGCGGTCGAACGTGCAGGCGGCGTTTGAGAACATCGCGCTGTGGCATGAGCGCGACATTTCGCATTCTTCGGTGGAGCGCGTGATCCTGCCGGATTCCGCGATTCTGACCGATTATATGCTGGCGAAAACGGCGTGGCTGGTCGAGGGGCTGCGGGTTTATCCGGAACGGATGCGGCGCAATCTGGATAGTACTCGCGGGCTGATCTTCTCAGGACAGCTTCTGCTGGATCTGGCGGCGGCGGGAATGCTTCGAGAACAGGCCTATAAGGTGGTGCAGGGTCACGCGATGCGGGCATGGGAGACGGATGGGGATTTCCGCGCGGCGGTTGAAAATGACCCGCAAGTCGTTCAATATCTATCACCTGAGCAGATTCGGCGAGTGTTCTCCCTGGAACGTTACCTGATTCATGCGGACGCCATCTTTGCGCGTGTTTTCTCCAGTTAAATCTTACACATATCCAGTACCTAAACCGTTCTAAGAAAATCTCGGGGTCGAATTTGGGTGCTTCTGGGTTACACTGTTCCTGTACGGTTTTTAAGATGAGCACGACACGCAGTCTTGAGTACGAGTTGGCGAGGGTGCTGCTGGTGGACGACGATCCGGCATCGCGCCTGACCCTCAAAACAGTACTCGAAGCCGGCGGGTACAGTGTGGACGCGGCGGCCAGCGCGGCCGAAGCAGTCGGAAAGCTGGACGAGGGCAAATACGAGCTGGTTTTGAGCGATCTGCAAATGGAGTCGCCCGAAGCCGGCCTGAAGGTGCTGGCACACGCGCGAATGATGGATTATAAACCCGCGACCGCGCTCATCACGACGTATCAGAACCGCGCGACCGAGCCGCGTCCGCGGCAAAAGTCCATGCTGATCAAGCCGGAGGACATTCCGGGATTGCTCAGCAAGGTGGCCGATATGATCAGCCAGCGCGCGACGCGCCGGCTGGAGCGGGAACTGCGCCTGGCAGGCGTTTAGGCCGCACTTCGAGTCGCTTTAACCAGCGAAACGTCCGCAAATCTGAGCGCGTATAACGGCGTATCGCGCCAGGTGGCGATGAAATGAACCAGCGGCGCGAGGAAAATCACCCAGGCGGAAATCGCAAATCGCTTCAAGTGTTGATGCCGGCACGGAGAGCGAATTGCGCCTCGACTGAAGGAACCCGTCCATGTGAATCACTTTAGGGATTGCGCGAAGCCGCGCAATCTCGCGCCATGGACTCTTTCCGAAAGGAGATGTTATGCCTGAAGTGAAAGTGACCAAGGAACTGGCGAAACCGGAGGCGAGCTCGCCGGCCCTTTTCAACGAATTTTTCACGCCGGCGCTTCCGTTCGGCAAGTTCTTCACGTTGAGCCCGTTCGCGTTGATGCGCGAATTCACCTATGAAATGGATCGCCTTTTCAAAGGCGCGATTCCCAAGCTTGAAACCGGGTTGTTCGTTCCGGCGATCGATGTGAAGGTCGCCGACGGCAATCTGGTGGTCACCGCCGATCTTCCCGGCATCAAGAAAGAGGAGATCAAGATCGAGGTGACCGAGAAAGCGCTCTTGATCGAAGGCGAGCGCAAGACGGAGGCGAAGGAAGAAAAGCCCGGCTTCAGCAAAGTCGAACGAAGCTATGGGAAGTTTTATCGCGAGATTCCGCTGCCGGAGGGCGCCAAAATCGATCTGGCGAAAGCCGATCTCAGCAACGGCGTGCTGACGGTTTCGCTCCCTGTTCCGGAAATCGTGAAGAAGGGGCTGACCGTCCCCATCGAGGAGGGTGGGAAAGCCAAAATCAAAGCAGCGTAACTGATTTTTTCCGGGGGTTGAAGGAAGCGGCGCCGTGCGGAATTGCGGCGCCGCTTTTTTTTTGTCACGCGGACCAGGCGATAAACGATGAGCGGCTGAACCCGGTTATTTCCTGACGGCGACGGTCTGGTCGCCATCGATGTAGCCGATATACTCGGTGCCGGCGAAGGCGGCAACTTCCTTGGTGTGCTTCTGTCCAGGGTTTTCCACCTGCCGGCGCGCGGGACCTTCCTGACTTTTCGCCGGCGTGGCGCGAAGGTTCAGTTTGCTTTTATCGACTGCGGCGACCTGGATCAAACGGTATTGCGCCTTGGAGGTTCCGAGGAATTTTTTCTTGGCCGCATCGACGATTTGTCCGGTCGCGACGGCGCCTTTGGCGATCACGACTCCGTTGCTGCCCTGCACGGCGTCGATCACCGTGAACCGCAGTCCCTCACCCTCGGGCACATCGGCGGGAACATCGGCGGCGAGGGCCAGGCGGATGGGAGTTCCATCGGCGATTTTTGAAGGCACCGTTGGCGCGGCTTTGGGAACCACGGGAGCGGGAGCGGGAGCGGCGACGGGAGCAGGAGTTGCGGCGACGGGAGCAGGAGTTGCAGCGACGGGTGCTGGGGCGGGCGCCGGTTGGGCCGGCGTGGCGGCAACTTCCTGCGGCGCTTTCTTGGTGCGGGCGGCGGCGGGCGCGGCCTTCGGATTCTGCATAGTCTCGATGATGATGGAGGGGACGCCGGCTTTCTTCATGCGGATGAGCTCGGACGGCGAGAAATTGAAATCCGTTTTCGAGGAGCGGATCTGATTGAGAATGACGGTAGTCGGGACTTTATTCTCGACCAGATCGATGATGGCGTCATTGTTGAGCGCGGCAGGCTCGGCGGGAGCCGCGGGCTCGGCCGTTTGCGGGGGTTCGGCGGCTTGCGGAGGGGGCTCGGGCGCGGGGGCCGGCGCAACGGGAGCGGGCTGTTCCACTTGCGCGGGGGGATGGACGCGATGCTTCTTGACCCACCAGAACGCGCCGCCTCCGGCTCCAGCCAGCAGCACGACAGCCGCCGCGATTCCCCCGATCAGCGCTTTCGACGATCCGCTTTTTTTCTGCGCCGCAACTTTCGGCTTGTACAACTGGCCGGAATCGGATTCGTGCTTCAGCGCCGAGAGGGCTGCCTTCACGTCCTGCATCGATTGCCAGCGTTCGTCGGGATTCTTGCGGAGACAGCGCTTGACCACCTGCTCGATCTGCGGGGGAACGTCGGGAGCGACTTCGTTGATGGGTTTGGCCTCATCGCGCAGAATCGCGGAAAGCGTCGAAACGGCGTTATCCCCGCCGAACGCGCGCACGCCGGTCACCATCTCGTACAAAACCAGGCCGAAGGAGAAAATATCGGAGCGCGTGTCCACTTTTCTGCCCTGCGCCTGCTCGGGCGACATGTAGCTGACGGT
>JASHWA010000411.1 GCA_030044325.1 Bryobacteraceae bacterium | reverse complement strand
CTAAAGATGGCAGTGCGAGAGACCGCGCTTTTCGAGATATTGCTGATGATATTCTTCCGCGCGCCAGAATTCTCCCGCGGGGACGATCTCCGTCACGATCGGCCGCCGGAAACTCTTCTGCGCTTCATCGCGCGAGCGCCGGGCTTCGGCTTCCTGCTCCGGAGAATGGAAAAGAATCACTGACCGGTACTGTGTGCCCACATCCGGACCCTGGCGGTTCTTCGTCGTGGGATCGTGGTTTTCCCAGAACACGTTCAGCAGATCGTGGTAGCTGATCACTGCCGGATCGAAGGTCACTTCGACCACTTCGGCGTGACCGGTGCGATCGGTGCACACGTCTTCGTAACTCGGATTCTTCAGCGATCCGCCCGCGTAACCGACCTGCGTCGACTTCACGCCCGCGAGGCGCCGGAACGCGGCTTCGACGCCCCAAAAACATCCCGCGCCAAACGTTGCCTTCTCCATGCTTCAATTGTAGATTGCCGATTAGACTTCGAGTGACGAACTCACAAGGCCGCGTCCTGGCGGATCGCGCCGACATCGCCGATACCAGTTCCAAGCGCCGGACCGGGTTGCTGAAGCACACCAAGCTCGCTCCAGGCGAGGGCTTGTGGATCGCGCCGACGGAAGGCATTCACACTTTCGGCATGAAATTTCCGATCGATGTCGTGTTCCTGAACCGGAACAAGAAGGTGCTGAAAATCCGGCCGAACATGGTGCGCGGGCGAATCGCGCTCAGCCTGCGCGCGCATTCGGTGCTGGAATTGCCGGCCGGAACGCTGGAACAGACCGGGACGGCGGCAGGCGATCAGTTGACTTTCGAAAAATACGAGGCGTAGCTTTACGTTGAAAAAGGGGACAGACCGGTCTGTCCACGCCGAAGCGGCTCAGGCAAATTAACGACACCGGATCAGGGACAGAGTGGTCTGTCCCCTTTTTCAACAAAGTTTAGGCGCGCGGCATTCTCCGGTGCTCTTTCAAAATGCACCGGTCCATCACGACCTGGAGGCCCGCCGCGCGCGCCCGCTGGGCCGCCTCTTCATGCACCACGCCTTCCTGAAGCCACAGCGTATGTGCGCCGATGCGGATGGCCGCTTCGGCGACCTCCGGCACGAACTCCGGGCGCCGGAATACGTCGACGATATCGATTTTCTCCGGCACGTCCTCCAGCCGCGCATAGCATTTTTCGCCGAGCACTTCGGTCTCGTTGGGATTCACCGGGATAATGCGATAACCCACGCGCTGCATATACGCGGATACGCCGTTTGACGGTCGCGTGGGGCTCTTGGAGAGCCCGACCACGGCGATGATCCGGGAGGATCTCAGAATTTCGAGAATGCTCGCCATCTAAATTTAAAGACGTCGATGGGGGGCGGAGTGGTTATTCCCCTTTTTCCGCCGCTAACTTTAGTATCTTCCGAAATCGTTCGATTTCCTTGGGGGTCAGCAGGCGCCAGCGGCCGGGGGCGAGATCGAGCTCCAGGAAGCCGATCTTCACCCGGCGCAGTTTTTCGACCAGCAGCCCGAAATGGCTGAACATCACGCGAATCTGGTTCTGCCGCCCCTCGGCGATTTTCACTTCGTACCAGGGATTGGCGCCGGGCTTGATCTCGCGGATCTCGGCGGGTGCGGTTTTGCGGCCGGCGAGCGAAACGCCGTCGCGAAATTGCCGCCGCTGCTCCTCGGTCAGCGCGCCGTTCGATTTCACGACGTAGGTTTTGATCACGTGGCTTGCCGGAGCGGTGATGCGATGCGCGAATTCCCCGTCGTTGGTCAGAAGCAGCAGACCTTCGCTGTGATAATCGAGACGGCCGACGGGAAACACGCGCTCGCGAACGCCGCGCAACAGATGCATCACCGTTTCGCGGCCTTCGGGATCGGAGACCGTGGTCACCACGTTTTTCGGCTTGTTGAGCGCAATGTAAACGGGGCGCTTGGGCTTGTGCAGCAGCCGTCCGTCGACTTTGATGTGGTCGCGATCGAGATCCGCTTTCGATCCCAGCTCCGTGATCGTCTGGCCGTTGACGCTGACGCGGCCTTCGACGATCAACTGCTCGGCTTTGCGGCGGCTGGCGATGCCGGCTTGAGAAAGAATTTTTTGCAGCCGTTCCTCAGGCATGGGTTGTCCTGCGAATCAAACTTATTTTATAAAACCAATCCATCGGACCGATATGGAAGGTGAGGAGGGCCGCTTGCAGAACTGTTGGGAGTTTAAGAAATGCGGCCGGCAGCCGGGCGGTGCACGCGTGCACGAACTCGGCATATGTCCGGCTTCGGTAGATACGAAAGCTCACGGAATGAACGGCGGACACAACGGCGGAAGGATCTGCTGGGCCCTGGCCGGCACGTTTTGCGGCGGCAAGGTTCAGGGGAGTTTCGCTTCCAAGATCGCCAGTTGCATGAGCTGCGACTTTTATCGCCAGGTTCGCAAGGAGCAGGGCGCCAGCCTGGTGACGATCGGCGCGCTCCCCTGCGGCTAATCTTGCGCTTCGGGGTTCGATCGCTCCGGCGCGGGAGTCTGCTCAGGCGCCGGCTCCAGCTCAGCGATCTCCAGCCGGCCGAGTTCTTCGAACTCTTTGAGCGTGGGCAGCTCGCTCAAATCCTTCAAGCCGAACTGCACCAGGAATTCTTTGGTCGTTTTGTACAAGATCGGCTTTCCGATGACGTTTTTACGGCCCGATTCGGCGATCAGTTTGCGGTCGAGCAGCGTTTTCAGCACGCCCGCGCCCTGCACGCCGCGAATGTCCATGATTTCCGGAGTCGTCACGGGCTGCTTGTACGCAACCACGGCCAGAGTTTCCAGCGCCGCGAGCGACAACTTGAGCGGCGGCGTCAATTTCTTGACGAACGCGCGCACGGCTTCATGATGCTCCGGCTTGGTCGCCATTTTGTATCCGCCGGCGACTTCGCGCACGCTCAATCCGCGATCGGGTCTGGCGTATTCAGCCACCAGCTCGTCGAGCAGGCGCTTGATTTTATCGATCGGCTGCTCCAGCGCCGCGGCGATCTGCTGCGCCGAAAGGGGCTCATCGGTCACATACACGATGGCTTCGAGGATCGCCTTCAGGCGCTCGTCTTCGCCGGCCGAGGGACGCTCCTCGGCGAGCTGTGTCACATCCATTTCATCCATGCTCATCCTATAATCGCCGAACCCTCGCTCGATCGGCTTAACGCCACACTGGCAGCGGCGGCTTATTTGTATCCTTCGTCGATCGCGGCCATCACCTGCTCGGCCGCGAACGCCGCTTCGAATCCCTCCAGGCGCTTCAATCCGATCTCGCCGAACGCGTCTTTCTGGACCAGCCCGAGGGCTTGCAGCTTCACCAGCTCGAGCAACGCGAGGAACAGGCAGATCATCACGCGGCGCGACTTCTGCCGCTCAAACAGCTCGCGCGCCGAGACCGATTCGTGCCGGCCTTCCCGTCGAAACACGTCGCGCAGATAACGAATCATGTCCGGCACCGAAACGTCTTCGGTTCCGATTTCATAAACCGGCCGCGTTTTTGCGCGCTCCAGCACGCTCTGGAACGTTTTCACCAGGTCGAACAGGGAAACCGCGAGGCCGGGGTGATCGTCATCGGTTAAGAACTGGCTGATCTGCGGATTCGACCACACCGCCTCTTCGATCACGCGTTTCTGATGCAGCATCTCGGCCGCGGTTTTGAAGCGCTCATGCTCGAGCAGACGGTCGACCAGCTCTTTGCGCGGATCTTCCTCCGGCGCGATTTTTTCGAGCTCGGGATCGCGCGGCAGCAGCAGCTTCGACTTGATATGGATCAGCGTCGCCGCCATGTAGACGAACTCCGCGCTCAGCTCGATGTTCATTTCCGCGGCCCGCTGCATGTACTGGATATATTGCGCGGTGATCTGCGCGATGGGGATGTCGTAGATGTTGATCTCCTGCTTGCGGATCAGGTCCAGCAGCAGATCGAGGGGCCCGTCGTAATGTTCCAGGTGGAAATTCAGCGGAGACGACACGTCTTCTAAGGATAGCAAGCGCGTCCTCGATTCACTCGAAAATCGGCCACGGTTCGCGCGCATATAGACTGAAGAAACCCGATGCGGCAGTCGAGCACCCCGTTCGAAATGTGGCGCGCGCTTGCGCTGCTGGTGGTTTCCGGTCTGCTGAACTACATCGACCGCTCGAATCTCTCGATCGGCGCGACCGACGTGCAGCGCGACCTGCACCTCTCCACCTATCAACTGGGAGTGCTGCTCAGCGCGTTTTTCTGGACCTACGCGCTCTCGCAGCTTTTCTACATCGCCGGCTGGATGGTGGATCGCTTCAACGTGGGTTGGGTCTTGTTCGGCGGAGTGGCGCTGTGGTCGGTGGCGACGGGCGCGTCGGGACTGGCGCAGTCGCTCGCGGTTTTGTTCGCGCTGCGGCTGCTGCTCGGCGGGGGCGAATCGATCGCGTATCCATCCTATTCGCGCATCATCGTGAACGGCTTTCCCGAGCACCACCGCGGATTCGCTAACGCGGCGATCGACGCCGGAACCAAGCTCGGCCCGGCGGCGGGCGCGCTGATCGGCGGCATCTTGATCCCGCGGCTGGGATGGCGGACTTTCTTCGTCCTTTTGGGAGCCGGCGGCGGGATGTGGGCGCTGGCGTGGATTCTGTGGATGCCGAAATCCGACCGGCTGCGTTCAGGAACGCGCCCGCACCTCGATTTTGCGCCGCTGTTTCGACAGCCGGAGCTCTGGTGGACCTCGCTCGGGCTGTTCTGCTCGAATTATTTCTGGTATTTCCTGATCACCTGGCTTCCGCCGTATCTTGAGCGGGAGCGGCATTTCGCGAAAGAAAAAATGGCCGTGTTCAGCGCGCTGTCCTATCTTGCGATCGCGATTTCGAGCGTCGCCTCCGGCTGGATTTCGGATCGCTGGATTGCGCGCGGAGGCTCGCCCACGCTGGTGCGAAAGACGTTCGCGGGCTGCGGTCTGGGATTTTCGACGATTCTGCTCGCGGTGGAAATTACACGCGATGCGGACGTCGCGATGGCGCTGCTGGTCGCCGCGTGCATCGCCTTCGGGATGTACACGGCCAACACGTTCGCGATTTCGCAGACTCTCGCCGGACCCTCCGCGGCCGGCCGGTGGACCTCGATCCAGAACGGCGTCGGCAATCTCGCCGGCGTCGCGGCGCC
>JASHWA010000410.1 GCA_030044325.1 Bryobacteraceae bacterium | reverse complement strand
GACCACGCCGACGATCTCGATCGGCCGTTTGTAATCGTCGAACCAATACGTGACGCGCTGGCGCAACGCGGCGCGCTGCCCGAAGAACTTTTTCACCATCGACTCGTTCACCACCGCGACACGCGGCGCGGTGGCCGAATCGCGCTGATCGAATGAGCGCCCCGCCAACAGCGGAATGTGCATCGCGTCTAAAAAATCGGGCGCGATATAGAGGACCTTCGCGAACTTCGACCTGTCCGGTTTTTCGTCCGCGAACTCGAATGGACCGCTGTCTTGGATGTGCTTGAGCAGCCCGATATGTGAGTACGAGACTGCTCGCACCCCGGAAACCGACGCAAGGCTGGTCGAAACGCGCTCAAGCAAGGGCACCAGTGCGGCGTTGTCATATCCGCCGCGCTTGGGCGCGAGGCGGAACGTCAGCACGTTTTCCGCGTTGAATCCCAGCGCGATGTGCCGCAGGTTCCACAGCGTCCGCACATACAACCCGGCGCCCGCCAAAAGCGCCAGCGACACCGCAACCTGCGCCACGACCAGCACCCGGCCGAGCGCGAAACGCCTCCGCTCGCTCGCGCCGCCCTTGATCAGCGTGTTTAAATCGGCACGCGAAGAGTCGGCCGCAGGCGCCACCCCGAACAGCAGCCCCACCGCGACGCTGACAGCGCATAAAAACGCCAGCACGCGCGTGTCGGCGTGCACGTCGAGCGACAGCGGGTTCGATTCGCTCGATACGATTTTCACCAGCACACCGGTTCCCCAGCGCGCGATCGCGAGACCCAGCGCGCCGCCGGCCGCGGCCAGAACCACGCTTTCGACGATGGTCTGCCGGAACAGCCTCGCCGGCCGCGCGCCCAGCGCATGCCGCATCGCCATTTCTTTCCTCCGCGCCGCCGCCCGAGCGAGCAGCAGATTCGCGACGTTCGCGCACGCTATCAGCAGCACGCATCCGACGATGGTCATGAGAACGAATAACGGCTTCGAAAACTGGTAGCGGATGCCACTGACGATGTCGTTAGGCGTCCCAATCACCAGCGCCGGATAGTCGCCGGCCTCGACCGGGTCGCTCCCGATCGGCGTGAGCGATTGGCGGAACAGCGTTCCCAGTTCCGCGCGAATCTGCGCGTCAGTCACGCCGGCTTTGCGCCGGGCCAGAATTTCCACCCACCACCATTCCGGCCTGTGAAGAACATTCGCTCTGAACCCTTCCTTCGCCGTGATCAGCGGATGAGCATGCAGCGGGACGTAAAGATCGGGCGACGAGCCGACATCCACGCCAGTGAACCCGCGCGCGGCGACACCCGTGACCGTGTACGCCGCGCCGTTGATCAGGATCGCCGTCCCGATCACCTTCGCATCGGCGGCGAATCGGCGGGTCCAATAGGAATAGGAGAGCGTGACCGCCGGCGGCGCGCCCTCGCGATCGTCGGAGTCAGAGAGCAGGCGTCCCGCTTCCGGCAAAACGCCCAGCGTGCCGAAAAAATTTCCCGAAACCAGATTGGTCCGCGCCGTGTCCGCGCGGCCCTCGGCGACCACCACCGCGTCCGCAAATGTCAGATCCAGCCGCCCGGCGACCGAGGCAAGCGTCCTCGTGCGCGCGCGAATAAAGTTGTAGGTGTCGAGCGAGAACGGCAGGCTCACGTTCCGCCCGAACATCATCACGCTGCGCCCGCTGGTCGTGGAGACGAACCGGTCGCGCTTCTTCACGGTCCATCCGAGCACCACCAGCTCCTGCGGCGAGCGCACCGGCAGCGACCGCAGCATCACCGCGTTGATCAGCGAAAAAATCGCCGTGTTCGCCCCCATGCCCAGCGCGAGCGAAACCACCGCCGCCGCCGCGACCATCGGCATTCGCGCGATTCCCCGGAGAGCATACCGAAGATCCTGCCACAAAGATGCAAGCATGGAATTGATAATACCGGCGCCACGCCCCATGCGTTACGACCCGCCGGCGGCCAAGCCGCCTCGTGTAAGCGCGCGGGCGGATCTGACCAGCCTGTCAGCGCGCGAAATCGTGCCGTTTCCAGTTCGGAAACGGATTTTCCCGCGCCGCGCGGCTCGCCTCGAGCAGGTCCGCCACCCTCCGGCCGCGCGCGAGCAGACGTTCGAGCATGGCCCAAAGCTCGGCTTCATCCTCCGCGATCCACTCCGGCGGGATCTGCTTCAGCGCCTGGTCGACCACCTCTTCCGGGAAATTCGCGATCCGGTCGAGCCACGGCTGAAAATCGTCCAGCCGGCGCACGCCGCGATACACCTGGAGCCGGAAATACAATCCCTGCAGCGGAGAATCCTGAAGGCGCCAGTGGGGGCCTTCGAAAACGTATCCGTTATCGATCATGTGCGCCACAAAACCGAGCCGCAAGGGATGCGCGCCCGATCCGGGCAGCCATTCGCGCAGCCGCGCGCGGAAAAAAACCGCCTGGCGCGAATCCGCGTTTGCCATCCATTTATCGAACGCCAGGACGCCCAGAAAATCGCCCAGATTCTCGACCTTATCGAGCAGCGAGTCGGGCAGGAAGTCGTACACGACGTTGCGCATCGGATTCCCCGGGAATCGCGACCCGAAGTGCCAGCCCTCCTCGACCGGCCTCCGCCCGGTTCCAAGCTGAATGCAAACCTCGGAATTCTCACGCAGGAAGTCTCTCGACACGTGGATGATGGCCGGTTCGGGGGTCGAAATTCCCAGGTAGGTCAGGAACGTGCTGCCGATCCATTCATTTACCAGAATTCGCCGGTGCTGGGGGTTGTTCTGAAACTTGACGACGTAAAAATGGCCGTCGTCCGCCTCGACCAGGTGCGCCTGCGCCCCGCCGCGCATTTTCCGGATCAGGCGGACGGCGTTAACCGGCATTTCGACGAGTTTCGGCGCCATGCGCGCCCCGCCAGTGACGGCGGGGATGATTGCCGGTTTTGACGCTGCACGTGAACGGGACACGCCCTGCCCGGTGCGTCGCGCACGCCCGATCGAGTACCTTAGGAATTATATGAACTCGGAAGAGAAAGACAACACTACACGCCCGCCCGCGGGCAAAGACGAGGTCGCGCTGGAGCTGATGCGCTTCATCGCGGTGACCACCGGAATGGGAAAAACCTCCAGCGGCCCCGGTTTCGCCGGCAAACCTCCCAAAACTCCGGAGGAACAGGTGGATGCGTTGATCCAATTGTACGAGCGTTGCCGTGCAACGGTGGGAAAGACGAACTGAGGGCCGCGGCCGGCGCGCTTGGACCTCAGCGCCGGCCCTCAACCTTATTTTTTCTTTCCGCCCTTTTTCTTCGCGGCTTTCTTGGGGGCGGCTTTCTTGGGAGCAGCTTTCTTCGCCGCGGCTTTTTTCGCGGGAGCCTTTTTCGCAGCTTTCTTGGCAGCTTTCTTGGCGACTTTCTTGGCGACTTTCTTGGCCGGGGCCTTCTTCGCGGCCGCCTTTTTCGCTGGAGCCGCTTTCTTGGCTGGTGCCGCTTTTTTTGCCGCAGCTTTTTTCGCCGATGCAGCCTTCTTGGCCGGTTTCTTGGCCGGCGCCGCTGGAGCCGCAGGCGCCGCTTCCGGCTCGGCAACGGCCGGCGCGACAGGCACCACTACGGCGACGATCTCTTCTTCCTCTTCCTCGTCCATTCCATAGTCGCCCATGTCATCGTCCACGTTGATCGGCGTCCCTTCCTCGAAATCGTCCTCGAGCTCGTCATCTTCGACTGAAAGTCGATACTCAACCATTAAGTCTGCCTCCTCGCAGGCGTAATCAGAATTAGAATATATCGCGTTTCCTTATGTGGCAAGGAAAAAAAGTCAAACGCGGCCGTTTTTGTTTTTTGGAGCGGCTTAGCTCGCGCCTTCGCTCGATCGCGTGTGGTGGCGAGCCGCGGTCTTGGCCCGAGCCTTGTGCGTTGCCGCTGTGCGGCCCTTCGTCTTTGCGGCACTGTGCGCGACCGTCCCGGTGCTTCTCCCGGCGGTTCTCTTTTTCGCCGCATGCTTCGACGCCGTTCGCACGCTGCGCTCGCCCGGATATGCTACCGGAATCGCCGCCCACTCGCCGACCGCCGGCAGTTCGCCCCGATTGGCCGAACTGATCTGCGCAGCCTGTGCGTGGTAGCGCTGCGCCAGCGCCGCCAGCGTGTCTCCGCTCTCCACCCGATGCAGGCGCCACGAATCGCGACGGTTCTCCGGAACCACTTCGAACGCCGCTTCGAGAGCCCCCCGCGCGCCTTTCGGCACATGCAGCGAATACCCGGCCGGCGCGACCGATCGCAGCACCGCCGGATTCAAATCCTTAATCTCGCTCAACGGCCGCTCGATCGCATCGGCCACCAGCGCCAGATGCGTGGGCGCGGAGAGCTCGATCGAATCGTATTCGACCGGCGCCTCCAGATCCACGTCGTCCAGGCCGTAATCTTTCGCATTTTTCGCGATGATCGTCATGGCCAGGATCACCGGGACGTAATTGGCGGTCTCTTTGGGTAAAACGTTCAGCTTTCGCAGCATCCAGTAATCCGCGTAACCGGTGCGCATCACCGCGTGGTCGATGCATCCGGGGCCGCAATCGTAGGCCGCGATCGCCAGGTACCAGTCGCCGAAATGGTTGTACAGGTCATGCAGATGGCGGGCGGCGGCACGGGTGGCTTTTTCCGGGTCCATGCGATCGTCGGTGGACGCGGTCTGCTCCAGCCCGTATTCCTTGCCGCGAAATGCCGCGAACTGCCACATTCCCACGCACTTTTTGTTCGAAAGCGCCCGCGGAAGGAAGCCCGATTCGGCCTGCGCCACAAAGATCAGCTCCCGCGGCACTCCCTCTTCGGCCAGCACCCGCTCGATCATGGCCTTATAGCGCCCCTGCCGCCGCAGATCCGCGATCATGATCTTTTTCCCGCGCGTCGATGAGAAATAGTTAATCGCGCCGATCACGGAATCGTCACGGGCATCCAGCGGAAGCTGGGAAGTCGTCAGGCGGATCTGCTCGCTCACCTTGGAACGGGTCGAGGGATCCACCGGAAAAGTCATCTCGGGAATGTCGTCTTTGGGCGCCTTGTCGTAGGAAACCTGGTCGCTCGACTCGGAGGCGCCCATTTCGTCCACATCGTAGCGGTAAATCGTCTCGGAAAGCTCTTCGAGGTGCCGTTCCACGCGCACCCGGTCGATTCCGGTATTCGAGGCGAGCAGCACCTCCACCGCCCGGTTGAACTCCTTGCGCGCGTCGCCCATTCTGCCGTCCGCGACAGCCTCTTTGCCCGCCGCGAAATGATCGTCCGCCAGGCGGATCAGCAAATCGGTGTCGTTGGGCTTCGGAGGTGCAACGAATGTCACGCTTCCGGCATCCGTAAGAAACGGAGCTTCATTCGAATACAGATCGGGCTGAACCGGAGGAGGATCGATCAGCGGGGTGGTCTGGCTCTGCGCCTGAATGGGCTCGGGTAGGAGAAAAGTGCGGAACTGCTGAGGCCGGGTGGTCGTGGCGCAACTGGCACTCAAAACAGCGATGCCTGCGATCACGATTCCAGCCAGGACGCGGAGATCTCTGGCGGCTCGCATCACTAAGGGGTGAGTTTAACAAATTTGTGACCGTCGCGGTCAAGCGGGGTAGCCGTCGCCTTGGCGCCCGCAACGCGGCGTTGCATCCGCGGCGTTGAAACGTTAAATGAAAAGCTACCGCAAAGAACTGTGGTTTGAAGTCCCTACCCGGCGCGCGTTTCTGAACATCACGCGGCAGGTCGAGGCCTGCCTCGCCGAAAGCGGCGTCCGCGAAGGGCTTGCGCTGGTCAACGCGATGCACATCACCGCTTCCGTCTTCATCAACGACGATGAGCGCGGACTCCACCAGGATTATGAGAAATGGTTGGAAAAGCTGGCGCCGCACGAGCCGGTTTCGCAATACCAACACAACCGCACTGGCGAGGATAACGCCGACGCGCACATGAAGCGCCAGGTTATGGGACGCGAAGTGGTGGTCGCGATCACCGGTGGAAAACTCGATTTCGGACCCTGGGAGCAGATTTTCTACGGCGAATTCGATGGACGCCGGAAAAAACGCGTATTAGTCAAAATAATCGGCGAATAACTATCTTCCGCCCGATCCCGCGCCGGATTTGGTCTGTTCATCGAGCCAGGCGAAAATATCCGGCACTGACACCACCGCGACCGACAGGTGATCCGCGCCAGGATACTCCTTATAAGTCACCGGGGCTTTCAACTCCTTGGCTTTTTCCGCGACCACCCGGCATCCCGGCGCCGGAACCAACGCGTCGCTTTCACCGCAGATCATCAGGATCGGCATCCGGATTCCCTTTTTCATCTGTGCGTCCAGCCCAGGCGCCAACTGCGCGCTGGTTCCTGCGATCGGGATCAGACCGGCGAAATCCTGCGAGTACGCCATCCCGATGCGCCACGTTCCGCCCCCGCCCATGGAATGCCCGCCGAGGAAAACCTTCGACGAATCAATGCTATAGCGCTGTTTGACCAGCTCCATCACGTCGAGCACGTCCTGTTCCCCGCCCGATTCCTTCGAATACCCTGAGAGCGGCCCGCGCCCGGTCACCGACGCCAGAATATAGCCGTGCTGTTCGGCGAGTTTCGGCCACTCTCCTTTATATGCTTCGATGAAATCCGATTCGTCGCCGCCCGCGCCGTGCAGCAGCACCACCAGCGGATACTTTTTCGACGGCGAGTAACTGGTTGGAACATAAACGCGATAGGGCACCAGCTTCCCGTCAAAACTC
>JASHWA010000409.1 GCA_030044325.1 Bryobacteraceae bacterium | reverse complement strand
ATCGGAAAATCCTTGCGGATCGCGCTGACATCGAAACCGGCGGCGGTTGTCGTCATAAATTTGCCTTGAATAAGCCCAGAATCTGCTCGCGCAGCTCGGAGATTTTGACGGCGTCCATGATTTCGCGCGCGAAGGCTTCAATCAGCATGGCGCGAGCGTCGTCGAGGCCGATTCCGCGCGAGCGCAAATAGAAAATCGAATCCGCGTCGATCTGTCCCACCGTGGCTCCGTGAGTACAGCGCACGTCGTCGGCGAAGATTTCGAGCTGCGGCTTGGTGTTGATGGTGGCGTTTTCGCTTAAAACCAGATTCTTATTGGTTTGTTTCGCGTCGGTTTTCTGCGCGTCCTTGCGGACGATGATTTTCCCGTTGAAAACGGCGCTCGCGCTGCCGTTGAGGATGCCTTTATACAGCTCGTGGCTGGTGGCGTGGGGTTTGGCGTGATCGATCGCGGTGCGCGTATCGACGTGCTGCGTCCCATTGACCACGTAAAGGCCATTGAGCGTGCATTCCGATCCGGTTTCGAGCACCGCGTTGATTTCGGTTCGCGCAAGCGCGGAGCCGAAAGCGAACGACCGCGAGGTGAACACGCTGTTGCGCGCCTGCTGCACCTGGATGGTCGAGATGTGAAACGCCGCGGGGGATTCGTTCTGGAGCTTGTAATGATCGACGATGGAATTTTCGCCGCAAACGATCTCGGTCACCGCATTGGTGAAATATTTTTGGTCACCTGAGAAGCTTTCAACAATGGAGGCTTCCGCGCCATCGCCGATGACGGCGAGCGTGCGCGGATGTGACACGCCGGGTCGCGATGGGTGCTCGATGCGCACGGTTTCACGCGCGCCGGCGGGGATTACCACCAGGTGAACGCTATCGAGAAACGCGGTGTTCAGCGCGACGAAGGCGTGCTTCTGGAAATCGGCGTAGCGCGCCAGGTGATTTTCGATCGCCGGGTTCGACCAATCGGCGGCGCCGCGGCCGGCGACGCGTTTAAACGTCAGGCGCGCAAGCGGGTTGAGGCTGGTGAACTTCCAGTCTTCCTCGCGCTGCGTCGGAAAGCCGAGATCGAGGAAGCGGTCCATCGCCGCGCGGCGCAGCTCGTCGAGCCACGCCGGAACGTCGCCCGGAAGGCGCTCGAAATCGGCGTAATAAGGATGGGCCGCGGTCTCAACTTGCATTCGCAAGCTCCATCCCGACATAACCTTTTTCTTCGAGCTCCAGCGCGAGCTCTTTGCGGCCGGATTTGACGATTTTTCCATCCGCGAAAACATGAACGAAATCAGGGGTGATGTAATTCAACAAACGCTGATAATGGGTAACCAGAATCATTCCCCGATCGTGAGACCGCAGATCGTTCACGCCGTTGGCGACCACTTTTAATGCGTCGATGTCGAGGCCGGAATCGGTTTCGTCGAGAATCGCCAGGTGCGGCTGAAGCACGGCCATCTGGAAAATTTCGTTGCGCTTTTTTTCGCCGCCCGAAAAACCGGCGTTCACTGGACGATTCATCAGCTCCGGATCCATTTCCATCAGCTTCATGCGCTCGCGAACCAGCGCCAGAAAATCCATCGCGTCCAGATCGGGAAGGCCCTTCGCTTTGCGAATCGTGTTCAGCGCGGCTTTCAAAAAATACAGATTGCTGACGCCGGGGATTTCGACGGGATACTGAAACGCCATGAAAATTCCCTCGCGCGCGCGATCCTCGGGCGACATTTCGAGCAGGTCCCGTCCTTCATACAGCACTTCGCCAGCCGTGACCTCGTATATATCGCGGCCCGATAAAACCTGCGCCAGCGTGCTTTTTCCCGATCCGTTCGGACCCATGATGGCGTGCACTTCACCGGCGTTGACCTTCAGATCCACGCCCTTTAAAATTTCGCGCCCCGAAACGCGCGCGTGAAGATTCTTGATCTCCAACAAACTCATCCAACACTCCCTTCCAGGCTGACTCCGAGTAATTTTTGCGCTTCCACCGCGAACTCCATCGGAAGCTCGCGGAAAACTTCCTTGCAGAATCCGTTGACGATCATGGAGACGGCGTCTTCGGTCGAAAGGCCGCGCTGGCGGCAGTAAAAAATCTGGTCTTCGCCGATCTTGGACGTCGACGCCTCGTGTTCCACCTGCGACGACGTATTTTTCACCTCGAGATACGGAAACGTGTGCGCGCCGCATTTATCGCCCAAAAGCAGCGAGTCGCACTGCGAATAATTTCGCGCGCCCGCGGCGCCCTTCATGATCTTCACCTGCCCGCGATAGGTGTTCTGGCCGCGGCCGGCGGAGATCCCTTTGGAAACAATGGTCGATCGCGTGTTCTTTCCGATGTGAATCATCTTGGTTCCGGTGTCGGCCTGCTGATAATTGTTGGTCAGCGCGACCGAATAGAACTCGCCGATCGAATTTTCGCCGGCCAAAATGCAGCTCGGATATTTCCACGTGATGGCCGAGCCGGTTTCCACCTGCGTCCACGAAATTTTCGAATTCGCGCCGGCGCATTTGCCGCGCTTGGTCACGAAATTATAAATTCCACCCTTGCCTTCTTTATCGCCGGGATACCAGTTCTGCACGGTCGAATACTTGATCTGCGCATCTTTGAGCGCCACCAGTTCGACCACAGCGGCGTGAAGCTGATTGGTGTCCCGCATCGGCGCCGTGCAGCCTTCGAGGTAACTGACGTAAGCGCCTTCGTCGGCGATGATCAGAGTCCGCTCGAACTGGCCGGTGTCTTTGGCATTGATGCGGAAGTAGGTGGAAAGCTCCATCGGGCAGCGGACGCCTTTGGGCACGTAACAAAACGATCCATCGCTGAAAACGGCGGAATTGAGCGTCGCGAA
>JASHWA010000045.1 GCA_030044325.1 Bryobacteraceae bacterium | reverse complement strand
TCGCTGGCGTTGCTGCTGGTGGGGCTGATGGTGGTGAATTACCGCGGCCATCTGCTCGACATCCGCTACGCGAAAGGCCAGCGGCTGCCGGCGGAACAGTTTTCGGCATGGAACAGTTTTTCGCGAGTGGGCGTGCATTTTCAGGGCATCTGGAGCATCGTGATCGACGCGGACGCGGCGACGGGGATCGCGTCGTTCGATGGGGATCATCTGAGCGGCGCCGAGCGGTTCAAGCTGACCCACGAAGGTCCGGGGGTTCCGTACCTGGTACGGCCGGGCGCGAAAACGCTGGTAATCGGCGCGGGCGGAGGCTACGATGTGGCGCGCGCGCTGGCTTCCGGCAGCCGCGACATCACCGCGGTGGAAATCAATCCGATCATCGCCAACACGATCATGCGGGACAAGTTCGCGAGCGAAAGCCACGGCCTGTATTTCCGCCCGGAAGTGCGCGTGGTGATCGAGGACGGACGCTCTTTCGTGCGCCGGACCACGGAAAAATACCAGGTGATCGAGGCGACGCTGGTGGACACGTGGGCTTCGACGGCGGCGGGCGCGTTCGCGCTTTCGGAAAACAGCTTATACACTACCGACGCATTTTTCGACGATTTGAGCCGGCTGACCGACGACGGATTGCTGGCCTTCACGCGCTGGGGACTGGATCCGCCGCGCGAATCGCTGCGCGTGGTTTCGCTCGCCATGGATGCGCTGGGGCGGCTGGGGCAGAAGGAGCCGTGGCGCAACGTGATGGTGCTGCGCGCGGACGCGCAGAATCTGAACGGGTGGGGCGCGCAGGACACGCTGCTGATTTCGCGCCATCCGTTCCGCGATTCCGACGCGGCGCGGCTGCGCGCGGAGCTCGCGGGCACGGGAGTTCAGCCGATTTACATGCCGGGCGACGCTCGTGTGAATCCCTTCGGAAAGCTGCTCACCGCGTCCGACCCGCGGGCGTTCTACGCGAGCTATCCGTACAACGTCGCGCCGGTGGACGACGACCATCCGTTCTTTTTTTACACGGTGCAGCCGCGCGACATCGTCAATTTCCTGAGAAGCGCGGGGAGGGGCGCGGATTACAAGATCAATCGCGCGGTTCCGCTGCTGTTCGGGGTGCTGGCGGTGAGCGCGGGCGCGACGGCGTTGATTCTGCTCTTGCCGCGGGCGATGCTAAGGGCTTCGCTCCCGAAACAAAACGGCATCATCGTGTTTTTGCTGTATTTTTTGTGTCTGGGCGCGGGATACATCCTGATTCAGATCGCGCTGGTGCAGAAATTCGTGCTGCTGCTGGGCCATCCTACGTATGCCCTGACGGTGATCGTTTTTTCGATGCTGGTGGCGAGCGGACTGGGCAGTTATCACAGCCGGGGCGTGATCGGCGGGCGGGACCGGAGGCTGGGCGAGGTGCTCGCGCTGGTGGCCGTGCTGGTGAGCGGATTAGCGTTTGCGGCGCCGGCGCTGTCGGCCGCGGCGGCGGGCTGGCCGATGCTCGGGAAGATGACGGTGACGGCGGCGGCGATTTTCCCCGCGGCGTTTTTCATGGGGATGCCGTTCCCGGCGGGACTGCGGCGGCTGGAGCGGGATAACGCGCCGGCGGTGCGGTGGGCGTGGTCGTTGAACGCGGGCGCAAGCGTGCTCGGGTCGGCGCTGGCGGTGGTGGCGGGAATCTACGCGGGGCTGCGGGCGACGCTGCTCGCGGGAGCGGGGTTTTATCTGCTGGCGATGTTCGTCTTGATCGCGACGCAGCGGCGGGTGGCGGGTGGTCGAGGATATGGCGGATCGGTGTGAAAACGGGGGATTTACCTCCGCCGTTACCGGCGGCGCTCGCCGAACATGCTATATTGAGTTTTCACCGAATTCGGGCCCGTAGCTCAGTTGGTTAGAGCGCCTGCTTGACACGCAGGAGGTCAGAGATTCGAGTTCTCTCGGGCCCACCATGACAGTTGAGGCAGTCTTCCCTAAGTGTGTGGAAACTGCGCGGTTGGCCCGTTTCCCGGAGCGATCTCACGTGGCGCGCCGGGCGTCGGCAAAAGTGCCGACGCGGCACGCACGAGTGCGTGCGCCACGCTTTCATGCATCGCGTTGGCGGTTTCTTGTCAGGCGCTCGTCAACCAGAGCGACGATCTCGTCTAACGTGGTGCACGGGAGGCCTTTCTGGATGGCGATCCGGCGGACCAGGCAATCGACGCGTTCGATGTTTTGGGCGCCACCGAACAGGGCGCGCGCCGCGGACGCAGGTTTCCCGAGGCCTTCGGCTGCTTTGGCGTACTTGTCGAAGGGAACCAGGTCATCGGTGTCCGCGCCCAGGCCAGTGCAGAGGTTCGACACCCACGCGTAGACCTCGCGGGACTTGCCGATATCGCCGAGCACGGCATCGCGGATCGAAATCATCTCGTCTTTGCGAATGCAACGATAGTTTCCGGTGATCAACATCGGCCATTTCGCCAGCGGGACGAAGATCGAATCGTGAATCTTCAGCTTGACCGGAATTTCGAGGGGACCTTCCCCGTCATCGAACCTGGCCCGCTCGATATCCGCTTCGAGGGTGCGGAGCAGCGCGGTCGGCTCATCCGCTTCGAAGCGCGCGGCCTTGAAATTGGTCGGCAAGCCGACCTGGAGCACGTTCTTCGGCTCATCGGGAGGACGAAATGCCTGGGGATCGGGACTCGCCAGCGTGGTCAACGTGGGATCGAATGCATCCCAAACCTCGGGGCTTGCGTAGCAGCCGGCCAGAGAATCCGTCGAAAGCCCGGGAATGCGTTTGAGGTAGGCGAGCGGCGGCATGTTCATGATCGCGAGGCAAGGCTTGCGCGCCAGGGCGATACGGTGCATCAATTCCCTAACCCCGGCGGAGCCGTATTGCGCCTCGGACATGCCGAGCACGATCAGATCGAACTTCGCGGGATCGGCCTCCTCGGGTGTACTGGCGCACAGTGTGCCCGGCAGCCTCGTCGATGAAATCTCCAGCAGTTTCTCGCGTCCCTTGATCGGGAGACGTACGACTGTTCCTTCACGGTTGATCAAATCGGCGGTGGGCTTGGTACAAACCAAGGAGACGTCGTGTCCGGCCATCAGCAGCTTGGTGCCGAACAGCGAACCGTAGGAGGCGCCCAGAATGAGAACGCTGCTCATTTAAATCGCACCCTGCTGGCGCGCGGCCTGGATTTCATCCTCCTTCAATCCAAGGATGGTGGTGAGGATCTGGTCGGTGTGCTCGCCGAGCAGCGGCGACCGCTGCACATCCGACGGCGAGTCCGACAGCTTGATGGGATTGCCGACGGTGATGTATTTGCCGCGGGTGGGATGGTCGACTTCGACGACTGTACCGGTCTTGCGAAGGGCCGGCTCCTCCCCGATCTCCCGCATCGAGAGAATGGGGCCGCAGGGCACGTTGACGGCATTGAGGGCGGCCATGACCTCCATCTTGGTGAGGGTCATGGTCCACTTTTCGATTTCGGCGAACACGAAGTCGAGCTTCGCAAGGCGCGCTTCGGGGGTGTTGAATTCGGGGTCTTCCAACCATTCCGCATGGCCGATGATCTTAGCGAGCGCAGGAAAGGCCTGTGCCTGAACGATCACATATTCATAAGCGTCCGGATCGGCTTGCCAGCCTTTGCAACGAACGATCCAGCCGGGATGACCTCCTCCAGACGAGTTGCCGGCCCGCGGCACTGCGGCGCCGAAGGTGCCGTTGGGATATTGCGGATATTCCTTGAGGACGCCGGTACGGGCGAGCCGCTGCTGGTCGCGCAGCTTCACGCGGCAGAGGTTCAACACGGCATCCTGCATGGCGACGGTCACACGCTGTCCCTTGCCGCTCTTTTCGCGCTGAAACAGGGCGGCGAGGATTCCAGCGACCAGATGAATACCGGTGCCGGAATCGCCGATCTGGGCACCCGTAACGGTGGGGAAACCATCGATGTCGCCGGTAGTTGAGGCCGCTCCGCCAGTGCACTGGGCGACATTCTCGTAGACCTTGCAATCCTCAAAAGGACCCGGCCCGAATCCCTTGACCGAGGCGTAGATCATGCGCGGGTTGATCTGTTGAATCTTCTCCCAGGGAAAGCCCATGCGATCGATCGCGCCGGGAGCGTAGTTCTCCACCATCACGTCGCACTTCTCGATGAGCTGAGCAAAGATTTTCTTGCCCGCTTCGGTTTTGGGGTTCAGCGTCATGCCTCGCTTGTTGCTGTTCAGCATGGTGAAGTACAGGCTGTCGGCGCCGGGGACGTCGCGCAACTGGCCGCGCGTCGGATCGCCTTCGCCCGGCTTCTCAATCTTGATGACGTCGGCGCCAAACCACGCCAGAATCTGGGTGCACGTCGGACCCGACTGGACATGCGTCATGTCCAGGACCCGGACACCCTCGAGAGCTTTTCCCATAATTGATCCTCTTCTTTGAGACCAGGAGCTTGTTGAAAAAGGGGACAGCAGCCGGGCCGGCGTCCACCGCTTCACACGCTTTCCACAGCCTGGGGACAGAGTGGTCCGCGGAACGCACGTGCCGTGTCCCCTTTTTCAACAAGCTCCTAGTGGACTAGCCCGGCGATATGGCCTTCAGCCCGCGGGGATTTTCAAATCCGCCTGTGCGTTCGAACATCACGGCGCGAGCTGAAACCTGAAGCGCTAAACAGACCGACGGAATGGTCCACAAATCCCTTTTTTACCATGAATCACCGTCGGACCTGCGTTGACCGCTCCCTTTGGTCGCGGTTCGCTAAGGTGCCTGGGGCAGTGCGCGAGAGTTCGTGGATCACGGCAGGAGTGCTTTTAATCGATCCTTCGCGATGCGCTCCGCGGGACTTTTCGCCGTGCTCCGAAGCCATTCGCGCACCCGCGCCGGCGTCACTGTGTGGGTGACGGCCGGCCCCGCGACTTCGATCTGAAGCGGGCAGCCGTCGCCGGGAGCGCAGCCATGCTCGCGGAAGGCACTGAGCGCCAGCACGGCTGCCTCATAGAGTGAATCAGCTTCAATCGCTACGGTGTGCCGGATGCCGCCTGGGTCGAGGAAGGAGACGGAGCACTGCCGGGGCACGAACGGATTCTATCAGTTTCGCCTTATGTTCGCCAAGCCGAGGGGTGCATCCATGGCGAACGGCAATGAATCCATCAACCATGCCCGTTCATGAGCTCTCGGATACAATTGCACTTCTAGCGCACACTCCAGCGACGCTCAACGCCCTGCTTCGCGGGCTCCCCGACACCTGGACCCGCGGCAACGAAGGGGACGGCACCTGGACAGCGATTGATGTCGTCGGCCATTTGATTCACGGCGAGAAGACCGATTGGATGCCACGGACGCGGCTGATTCTGGAGCATGGCGACAACCGTGCGTTTGAGCCGTTCGACATGCAGGGCCACGTAAGGGAGATTCAGGGCAAGCGGCTCCCGGAGCTCTTGGACGAATTTGCGGCGCTTCGCGCGGCGAATCTTGCCGATCTTCAAGCTCTCAACCTTCGGCCGGCCGACATGTCCCGCCGGGGGCGCCATCCGGCGCTCGGCCCCGTGACGCTCGGTCAACTGCTGGCCACCTGGCCCGCGCACGATTTGACCCACCTGCATCAAATCTCGCGGATTATGGCGCATCAATATCGCGCAGCGGTCGGGCCGTGGAGCGAATACATGGGAGTGATGCAGTGCGCCGGGCATAGCTCGCGCTGAGGCATGCCTGCACGGGCTTCGGTCAATGGGCCAGGCGCGACTTGATGCCCGTGCCGGGCTTGACGCCCTCGACTACCTGACCGTCCCGCACCACGAAAACTCCGTTCACCAGCACGAAGGGAATGCCTTCGGAATATTGATCGGGTTTATCGAAGGTCGCTTTATCGATCACCGCCGCCGGATCGAAGACCGTGATATCCGCGTCCGCGCCGACCTTGATGCGACCTTTGTGCGCCATCTGCGGCGACACGGATTCCAGTCGCCGCGCCGGGAGCAGCGTCATCTTTTCGATCGCGGTCATCAGCGGCAGGGCCTGTTCCTGGCGAACATAATGCCCCAGCACGCGCGCGTAGGTTCCGGCGCTGCGCGGATGACCTTTGCCGTGTTCCATGCGCCCGTCGCTGGCAATCATCACGCCGGGGTACGCGATGGCCTGCCGGGCCGCTTCTTCCGGAATGGCGTGCAGAATGACGAAGCCTCCGGTCTTGCGATAGCGGTCGAACGATTCCGCGGTCAGCCGCTCGCCTGTGGCCACCCATTGCAGATCTTTATAGGTGATGGACAGGCGCTCCTGCCATCCCGGATCGAACATGGCCGAATCGATCGCGGTCTGGCCCGCGGTGTAGGGATAGGCTTCGGTGGTTACGTCCAGGCCCCGTTTGCGGGCGCCGTCGATCATTTCGAGCGCCAGGCCGGTCTGGGAGAGCGACATGCTGGTGATGTGGACCACGTGAATCGAAGCACCGGTGATGGCCGCGCCGGCGATTACTTCTTCCATGGACTCCGTGGTGGATCCCGGCTCGGCCGTGCCCACGGATCGGGTGTGGATGAAACAGGCGACCTTACGGTCGGCGGCGATGCGAAAAATCGACAGAATCTCGGGGTGCGTGGCGGAGGGCGTGTACGCGATGCCCATGCCGATCCCCAGGGCGCCCTGGTCCAATCCCTGGCGCACCAGATCTTCGATGGCGCGCATTTCCTGGGATGTCGCGATGCGATGCGCCGCCGGGCCGGTGGGCAGAAACGCGCCGGGGTCGTGCATGACGGCCATTCGCGCGGGAATGTGGCCGGAAGTCGCGCCGAAATTGATCAGCGCCTTGCCTTCGCGCGCCGCGTACCACGGCTTTACCGGATAGACGCCGACCTCCAGCTCGAGCGCGGTGGTCACACCGTCGCGCGCTTTATAGCGATAGTTCTCGTCATCCTGGCCGTGGGAATGCAGATCGATGAATCCCGGCGCGACCACCAGGCCCTTCACGGTGACGGTGGTTTGTCCGCGTAACGGCCGTTCCGAAATCGCGGCGATGCGGCCGGATTGTATGCCGACGTTGCGCACGGCGTTGAGTCCCGACTCCGGATCCATGACGCGCCCGCCGGAAAGCACGACGTCGTAGACCTGCCCGAATGCCAGTAAATTGGTTCCCATCGCGATCAGTCCAAGTTTC
>JASHWA010000408.1 GCA_030044325.1 Bryobacteraceae bacterium | reverse complement strand
CTGTGCCGCTGGAGAAACCTCGGCTTCATGCTGTACTTTTATCAACTGGCGCGCCGCCGGCCGCGGTTCGTCAAGGAAAAGCTGCTCAAAAAAGCGAGCGAAGAGCTCGGCGCCGATTACGACGTCGCCACGCACTTCACGCCCCGCTACAATCCCTGGGACCAGCGCATGTGCCTGGTCCCCGACGCCGATCTGTTCAAGGCGATCAAATCCGGCCGCGCGAGCGTGGTCACCGATCAGATCCAAACGTTCACCGAAAAGGGAATCTTGCTCCAATCCGGCCAGGAACTCGAAGCCGACATCATCGTCACCGCGACCGGCCTGGTGATGCAGACGCTCGGCGGCGTCGAACTGTCGGTCGACGGCCGCCGCGTCGATCCCGGCAAATCGCTCGCTTACAAAGGAGTCATGATTTCCGGCGTTCCCAACCTGGCGAACGTGTTCGGATACATCAACGCCTCCTGGACCCTCAAAGCCGACCTGATCTGCGGCTACGTCTGCCGTCTGCTGAATCTGATGGACCGCCAAGGCATGCGCCAGGTGACGCCGAACCCGCGCGGGGAAGAGCCGGCCGCGAATTTCGTCGAAAATTTTTCGTCCGGATATATGCAGCGCTCGCTTGCCAGTTGGCCCAAGCAGGGCCGCGTCGCCCCGTGGCGCGTCCATCAGAACTACATTCGAGACATCCTCGCGCTCAAGTGGTCTTCGGTCGAAGACCCCGCGCTCGAATTCTCCCATCCGCGCCAGAAATCGCCGGAGCCGGAAACAGTCGAGCTCGCCCAAACCGCCCGCTGAAACACACCGTTTGGACGGCGGATTTTTAATCCGCGCGGCGCTTCAGCGCCGCTCGCGACCGGCGCGGCCAAAGCTACGCGCCGCCTGAAGGCCGCCGTCCCCGCGTGTGCGGATAAACTGAATGTAAGTGTCCACCCGAAAATTGACGGCCCACGTGAAAGCCGCGGGTTGAGCGTCCAAGTTGAGTCCAAAGGTTTTGGACCAGGTGCTCTCGCGCATCCCGCGGCCGGAAAATCCCAATCTGCTGGTCGGGTTCGAAAAATCCGACGACGCCGGAGTGTACCGTCTCTCGCCCGGCGTCGCGCTGGTGCAGACCGTCGATTTTTTCACGCCGGTGGTCGACGATCCGTTCACCTACGGAGCCATCGCGGCGGCCAATGCCCTCAGCGACGTTTACGCCATGGGCGGCATTCCGCACACCGCGCTTTCGATTCTCGCCTGGCCCGCATCGCACAACTCCCCCGACGATCTCGACGATCTCGAACAGATCCTCAAAGGCGGCGCGGCCAAGATGCAGGAGGGCGGGGCAGTCGTCGTCGGCGGCCATAGCGTGGCCGATCCCGAGATCAAGTTCGGTTACGCGGTCACCGGCACCGTCAACCCCAATCGGATTCGCACCAATGCCGCCGCGCGTCCGGGCGACGCCCTGGTGCTGACCAAAAAAATCGGCACCGGCGTGATCGCTACGGCGCTCAAGCGCGGTCTGGCGTCGCCCGCCCACGTCGAGGAGTCCGTTCACTCCATGCTCACCCTCAATCGCGCCGCGTCCGAGGCCATGAGCCGGCTCGAGGTGCACGCGGTCACCGATGTGACCGGCTTCGGCTTGCTCGGCCACGCGCGCGAAATGGCGCTCGCCAGCGGCGTCACCCTCGAAATCGATTCTCAAAAGATCCAGTTTCTTCCCGGCGCGGTCGAGTACGCGCGAACCGGCGCCATTCCGGCCGGGCTCAGAAACAATCGCGAATTCGTGATCGAATGCGTCGAAGGTTCATCGGAATTCGAGGACCTCCTGTACGATCCGCAAACCTCCGGAGGCTTGCTGCTCGCGCTTCCCGAATCCGATGCCGTCCGGTATCTCAAAAAATGCGCGTCCGCATATATCGTGGGAAAGGTGCTGGAACGCGCGGAAAAACCGATTCGGGTGAAATGAAAAATAATCCGATTATCGTGGCGCTGGATGTGGAAAGCGCTGCACAGGCGCGCGCGATCGTGAACGCGCTCGGCCCCTCCGCGGCCTTTTATAAGGTCGGCCTCGAACTCTACGCCGCCGCCGGCATGGATTTCGTGCGCGAGCTCAAAGCCCAAGGCCATCGCGTGTTCCTCGATTTGAAGCTCTACGATATCGGTGAAACGGTGCGCCGCTCGGTGGCGCGGATCGCGCAATCCGGCGCCGACTTTTTGACCATTCACGGCATGGCGCAGGTGATGCATGCGGCCGTCGCCGGGCGCGCCGAATCTCGACTGAAGCTGCTCGCCGTCACGGTGCTGACCAGCGTCGACGATAACGACCTGCGCGAGGACGGATATGCTCGCACCGTTTCCGAGATCGTCGATCTGCGCGCGCACAATGCGATCGCCGCGGGAATCGACGGGCTGATCTGCTCGGCCGTCGATGTGCGCAGGCTTCGTACCCTTGCGCCGCGCGCCATTCTGGTGACCCCCGGAGTCCGGTCCGCGGGCGCCTCCGCGCAGGATCAAAAACGCGTCGCCACGCCTGCCCAAGCTGTGGCGGATGGCGCAGATTACCTCGTGATCGGACGCGAAATCACCCGCTCGCCCGATCCGCGCGGCCAAATGCAGCGGATCCTCGACGCCATCTCGGCAGCAGCTTTATAAAAGCGCTGGATTGGACGGCGGATATTCAATCCGCGCGGCGCTTCTGCGCCGCCAGCCACCGGGCAGTGATCTTATGCCGCCTTCAGCCGGATATCCACGATCGCCGAAGTCACAATCGGCCCCCGATACTTCGGATGCCGGTATTCGAGATGCATCCCGCGCCCCAGGTACGCCGTTTTCAGCATCGACCCGCCCCAGTTCGACCCGCTGATCCGCACCAGCACCGGCTCCGGGCAAAATTCCGGATGGC
>JASHWA010000044.1 GCA_030044325.1 Bryobacteraceae bacterium | reverse complement strand
CATGGTCGCCATGGCCAGGCCCGCGCCGTTGACCATGCACGCGACGTTTCCGTCCAGCTTGATGTAATTCAAACCGAACTTGGACGCCTCTACTTCGAGCGGATCTTCCTCGTTCAGATCGCGCAGCGCCGCGAGATCCTTGTGGCGGAACAGCGCGTTGTCGTCGAGATTGATCTTCGCATCGAGCGCGTAAACTTTCGCGTCTCGGGTGAGGATGAACGGATTGATCTCCGCAAGCGACGCGTCCAGCGCTTCATTCGCCCGCGCCAGTGCGACCATCGCGTTGGCCGCCAGGTTCGCGGCCGCGCCCCCGAATCCGATCCCGAACGCCAGCTTCCGCGCCTGAAACGCCTGCAATCCCAGCCCCGGCTCGATCATCTCCTTCAAAATCCGCTCCGGCGTTTTCGCCGCGACCTCTTCGACCTCCACGCCGCCGTCGGCCGAAGCCATGAAAACGTTTTTACCCCGCGCGCGATCGAGTACGATTCCCAAATAAAATTCATGCTCGATCGGCAGCGTCTCTTCGATCAGAAGCCGCTGCACCACGCGCCCTTCCGGTCCCGTCTGGTGGGTCACCAGCGTCATGCCAAGCATTCTTTGGGCGATGGCCCGCGCTTCACCCGCATCTTTCGCGATCTTGACTCCGCCGCCTTTGCCGCGCCCGCCGGCGTGAATCTGCGCCTTTACCACTACGCTTCCGCCGATTTTTTTCGCCGCGGCCTCAGCCTCGTCGGCGGTGAGGGCGACCTCGCCTCGCGGCACAGGAACGTTGTGCCGCGCCAAGAGAGCCTTGGCCTGATATTCATGGATTTTCATTGGGGTAAGAAACTCAATGATATCGCAGCCTGCCGGCCCCGCGCGAGTGCTTACCGGTGATCCCGCAGATACCGGCCCGTATAGGATTCGCGCACCTGCGCGATCTGTTCCGGTGTTCCCTCCGCGACGATTCTTCCTCCCGCGTCGCCGCCCTCCGGCCCCAGATCGATCACCCAGTCCGCGCGGCGGATCACTTCGAGATTGTGCTCGATAATCAGAATGCTCGCGCCCGATCTCAACAGCCGCTCGAACGCGTCGAGCAGCTTGGCGATATCGTCGAAATGCAATCCGGTGGTCGGCTCATCGAAAATGTACAGCGTGCCTTCGCTCGACGCCTGCGCCAGATGCGCGGCCAGCTTCACGCGCTGCGCTTCGCCGCCGGAAAGCGTGGTCGCCGATTGTCCCAGCCGCAAATACCCCAGCCCGACATCGTTCAGCACTTTCAATCGCGCCACCAGCTTGGGCGTCGAAGAAAAAAACGAAATCGCTTCTTTCACCGTGAGCTGAAGCACTTCATGAATGTTCAGGCCGTGATACTTCACCTCGAGCACGCTCGGTTTGTAGCGCGTGCCCTTGCAATCGTCGCAGATCAGCTCGACGTCGGCCAAAAACTGCATCTCGACGGTCACCGTCCCGTCGCCCTGGCAGGTTTCGCACCGTCCGCCGGGAATGTTGAAGGAAAAATGTCCCGCGCCGTACCCGCGGCGATCGGCATCCGTGGTCGCTGCGAACAGATCGCGAATGATGTCGAACGCCTTGATATAGGTCACCGGATTGGAGCGCGGCGTGCGCCCGATCGGCGATTGATCCACCAGCACCACCGACGTCAGCAGGTCCGCTTTTTCCACTTTCCGAACCGTCCGTTTTTCCGCCGGCGCGCCCCATTCCTCCGCATCGGGCGGCGCCTGCTCCCGATTCATTCGCTTCGCGAGATTCTGATAAATCACGTCGTGCACCAGCGTCGATTTTCCCGATCCGGAAACGCCGGTGATCGCCACCATCATGTTCAGCGGGATCGCCACGTCGATGTTTTTCAGGTTGTGCGCCTGTGCGCCGATGAAGCGCACCACGCGCTTGGGATGGATGGCGCGCCGCTCGGTGAGCAGCGAAGTTTTGAGCTCGCCGCGCAGATATTTTGAAGTCAACGAGCCGTTCTTGTCCGCGAGCAACTGCGCAAACGATCCTTCAAACACCACGCGCCCGCCGTTTTCCCCGGCCCCCGGCCCCAGATCGATAATATGATCGGCCGAGTGCATCACTTCGGGATCGTGCTCCACCACCAGAATGGTGTTGCCCAGATCGCGCAGTTCTTCTAAAATCCGGATCAGCCGGCCCGTGTCGCGGCTGTGCAGACCGATCGACGGCTCGTCGAGCACGTAGCACGCGCCCACCAGCCGCGAGCCGAGGCACGTGGCCAACTGAATTCTCTGCGCCTCGCCGCCCGAAAGCGTCGCCGACAGCCGGTCGAGCGTCAGATATTCCAGGCCGACGTCGTTTAAGAATTTCAGCCGCTGCTGAATTTCGACCAGGACCTTTTCGGCGATCTCGGCTTCTTCGCGCGAAAGCTCGAGTCCGCAGAAAAACGCCTGCGCCTCGGCGATATTCATGCGCGAAACTTCCGCCAGATTTTTTCCGCCCACGCGAATGTACAGCGCTTCCGGCCGCAGCCGCGAGCCTCCGCAATCCGGGCACATGGTGTAGCCGCGATACCGGCTCAGGAACACGCGCACGTGGACCTTGTACTTTTT
>JASHWA010000407.1 GCA_030044325.1 Bryobacteraceae bacterium | reverse complement strand
GGGCGAGCATTTCGGTCTGGACGCGGCGGAAGACTTCGGCGAGATCGATGCGTCCGGAATCGGGGGGGCGAGGCATGGTTTGGTTTCGCCGGTCGCTTTGAGGATAAGGCGGCGGGGGCGGGGCTGGGAGCGGGGCGAAACGCCATGGCGTTGTGGACAGGCGAGTTGCGGGCGGGAAAGGCCGGTCAGGCGCTGGCGCGGTTTAGTTTTTCGATGGCTGAGGGGTCGAGCTTGAGACCGACGGCGTGGAACAGGTCCTGCAACTGGTCGAGGGTGGTGGCGCTGGCGATGGGGGCGGTGATTCCGGGGCGCGCCATGAGCCAGGCGACGGCAACGGTGGCGGGCTTGGTGCGGTAGGCGCGGGCGACGTCTTCGAGGGCGGCGATGATTTGGGCTCCACGATCGTTGAGGTATTTTTTGATGATGCCTTCGCCGCGGGGGCTCTTGGGGGCGTCGGCGGCGGAGTGATATTTTCCGCTGAGGAAGCCGGAAGCGAGCGCGTAATAGGGGATGACGCCGAGGTTGTGGCGAAGGCAGATCGGCTCCAGGCTGTTCTCGTAGGCGGCGCGGTCGTAGAGGTTGTAGTGCGGCTGGAGGCTTTCATAGCGCGGAAGGCCGAGGCGCGCGCTGGTATCGAGCGCGGCTTCGAGGCGGGCGGAGGAATAGTTGGAGGCGCCGATGGCGCGGACCTTTCCCTGGCGGATCAGGGCGGCGTAGGCTCCCAGGGTCTCTTCGAGGGGCGTTTCGAGATCCTCGGTGTGGGACTGATACAGATCGATGTAATCGGTGTCGAGGCGCTTGAGCGAATCCTCGGCGGCCTGCAGGATGTACTTGCGGGAGAGACCTTTTTTGCCGTCGCCCATTTCGAAACCGCACTTGGTGGCGAGAATGATGCGGGAGCGGTTGCCGCGCGACTTCATCCAGCGTCCGAGGATGGTCTCCGACTCGCCGCCTTTGTGGCCGGGGACCCAGCGCGAATACATATCGGCGGTATCGATGAAATCGAATCCGGCGGCGGAGTAGGCGTCGAGAATCTGAAAGGAGCGCGCTTCATCGATGGTCCAGCCGAAAACGTTTCCGCCGAGCATCAGGGGGCGGACTTCGATATCAGAATTGCCGAGTTTACGCTTGGTCATGGGATGTGGATGTGCCCTTCGCCTCTACGATACTGCTATTCTGGAGAAGATCAGGAGGCTGCTGAAAGAGGGACAGCGAGAAGATGCCGATTTGGACGTGTCCGCATTCCGGACGGGCGGAAGAAGGGGACAGTCCGCCGACGGCGTTGACGGTTGCGAGTTCATCGGCGCCAGGGGAGCGTTTCCCTGTTCCGCAGAGGGTGCGGCAGACGCCTCTTTTTTCAGCAATCTCTCAAGTGAAAGCGAGGTGAATCGCGTTTGGCTGAAGTCCATATTCAGGACGGAGAGACACTCGAAAGCGCACTGCGCCGCTTCAAGCGCAAAGTCCAGCAGGAGGACATCATCAAGGAGATCAAGAGGCACTCGTTCTACTTGAAACCTGGTGAGAAGAAGCGCACCAAAGAAGCGCTGGCGCGGAAGCGCAACCGCAAGAAACGCACTCGGGACACGGAGTAGCAGGGCGCGACGATTTTGGGGTCGGCCGACGCGGTGCATTGCTGCGTGCTCCGGGTGTGTGTGGGGGCAAGAACCCGCGCCATTCCTGGTGCGGCTCGCGCGGCGACGTTTTACATAAACACTGACGGTCGCGGGGCTGGACTCTGACCCGCGCCATTGCTGGCGCGGGTCGCTTCGTCTCAATGCAGGGCGGGGTTGGGGCGGTCCCGAGTTTTCGATGTGTCCGGGACTTTTGCGTTGGCGAAAGCGGGGAGACGTGTGTTCATCAGGTGCAGCAGGTAGAGGAGCGCGATGAGCTGTACCACGGCTACGGCCAGCGGGATTCCGGCGATTCCCATCCAGCGGGCGAACAGCAGGTCGAGGGTTATGTTGAGCGCGGCGTAGAGCGCGGCGACGCGGACCAGGAGGCGGTTGGCTTTGAGCGAGGAGACAAAGCGCAGGGCGAGAGCCATGACCAGCGCGGCGGGGATCTGCAGGAGCGAGAAGCGCTGGATCCGGGTGACCAGGCCGCTGGCTGCGCCGGTGAAACTGCCGCGCTCGAAAAACAGGCGCACCAGCGGCGCTGAAAACAGAATGAGCAGCACGATGGCAGGAATCGCGATGGAGAGGATGACGGCTGCCCAGGAGCGCAGGCTGCGGCGAACATCTTTCCAATCCTGGCTGACGGTGAGGCGCGAAAAATGGGGCAAGATGGCGGTGGCGACGGCGGCGGGTCCCATGGCGATGAGGACGGTGCTGACGCGGGTTCCATAGTTGAGCGCGGCGACGCTGCCGGAGCCGAGGGTGGCGGCGATGGCGGGGTCGATCAGGGGAGTTCCGCCGAGCAGGAGGACGGAAGCGACGACGGGGGCGTATTGGGAGATGACCTGGTCGAGGGCGGGGTCGCGGCCGGACCACTTGGGGAGAATGGGAAATCCGTGGCGCGGCATGGAAGCGGCGAGCAGGGCGGTTTCGGCGAGGGCGCCGGCGAGGGTTCCGGCGGCGAGCGAAAAGACTCCCCAGGATCGTCCCCAGAGGAGGAGGAAGGCGATGGAGAGGAGCGGCGTAAGGGCGGGGAGCATGGCGGGAAAGGCGAAGCGGCCTTCCGTGTTGAGGATCGAGCGCCAGCAGGTGGCGAGGGCGCTCAAGGGGAGAGTGGGGAGCATCAGCCAGAACAAAGAACAGGTCAACGCGATTTTGTTTGAATCGAAACTGGCGGCGAGCAGGCGGAAAATCCAGGGCGCGAACAGGCCGAGAACGACGGAGGCGGCGACCAGCAATGCGAATCCGGCGGCGAGGACGCTGCGATACAGGCGGCCGGCGGCTTCCCTGCCGTGCCTGGCGCGGACTTCGATGAAGGTGGGAATGAGCGAGGAGGTGAGCGCGCCGGCGAGCGTATCGCAGAAGAAGGCGGGCAAGAGGAAAGCGATGAGATAGGCGTCCACGCCGTCGCTGGTGCCGAAGGCTCGCGCGGTAGCGATGACTTTTGCGGCAGCGGCGACCTTCACCAGTCCAGTGGAGGCGCCGACGGTG